>CAZUGK010000048.1:0-25727 GCA_964619815.1 uncultured Clostridiaceae bacterium
ACTTCAGCCTGGAAGAGCTTAAGGAGGTTTTCGATCTGGCTGACAGAATGGTTGAGGACAGGGAGGCTTTTGGAAGCATCTGCAAGGGTAAAATATTAGGTACACTTTTTTATGAACCAAGTACAAGAACAAGGCTTAGTTTTGAGTCGGCAATGCTGAGAATGGGAGGTACGGTTTTAGGATTTTCAGATGCCAGCACCAGCTCGGTTTCAAAGGGAGAGAGTATTGCTGATACTATCAGGGTGCTGGCCACCTATGCTGATGTTGTAGTCATGAGGCATCCCAAAGAGGGAGCACCGAAGCTTGCCTCGGAATATTCATCAGTGCCCGTGATAAACGGCGGGGACGGAGGACACCAGCATCCTACACAGACTTTGACTGACCTGCTTACAATAAGAAGATATAAAGGAACTCTGGAAAACCAGACAATAGCATTCTGCGGTGATCTTAAATTCGGAAGGACGGTACATTCGCTGATTACAGCAATGTCACGCTACAAGGGCTCCAGCTTCGTGCTCATATCACCTGCCGAGCTTAAACTGCCTGAGCATCTGAAGGAAAGTCTTTCCGAGAAGTACGGCATAAGTATTCATGAAACTGAAAATCTGGAGGAAGTAATAAACCGGGTTGATGTGTTGTATATGACAAGAATACAAAGGGAAAGATTCTTCAATGAAGCTGATTATATGAGGTTGAAGGACAGCTATATCCTCAGCAGAAGCAAGCTGAAAAATGCAAAGGAAGATATGCTGGTAATGCATCCGCTGCCAAGAGTAAACGAGATAAGCTATGATGTTGATGAGGATAAAAGGACTGTATACTTCAAGCAGGCTGAGTACGGAATATATGTGAGAATGGCGCTGATGGCGCTTTTGCTGGGGGTGAATGTAAATGTTAACGGTAAATAGTATAAATTGCGGAATAGTAATAGACCATATTGCTGCAGGCAACGGAATTAAAATATTCGAGAAGCTTAAGCTCGGAGAGGTTAATTTCCCGGTGGTGCTTCTTATCAATGTATCAAGCAATAAGCTTGGCAGGAAAGACATTATAAAAATCGAGAACAAGATTGACGTGGATCTGACAATGCTTGGACTCATAGATCCCAATATAACGGTAAATATAATTGAAAACGGCGAAATAGTCAACAAGATGAGCACCAACATACCGAAAGAGGTGCAGGGCCTGTTCAAATGCAAGAACCCAAGATGCGTCAGCAACTTTGATGAATATGTAACCCCGAAGTTCCAGCTGGCTCGCTCAAATGGAAAGATACATTATCGCTGCAGCTATTGTGAGGAATTGACGACGTATAGCATATGATAGGTTGCGAGGTTTCGAGGTTGCGGGGGTAGGATCGATTCATGAGTCGTCCGTACAGATTTCGAGGCTCGTGGTCTTAGATCAGGATTCGGAGTGTGAATAATCCCAGGATTTGACTCCTGGGATTTTGCTTTATTCGTTTAAGTATGCAAGCAGCAGCTCTGCTGTATACCTTATGGAGTCAATGTGTGTTCTTTCATATGAGTGGGAAGCGTAGACACCGGGGCCTATAAGGCCTGTTCTCAAGCACATGCCGGCTTTCAGTGCTGCAGATGCATCTGAGGAGTATCTGGGATAAATATCTACCTTATAATCTATTCCGTTTTTCTTTGCCAGTTCAACAAGCCTGTTCCTCATTTTGTAATCATACGGCCCGCTGTTGTCTTTTGCGCATATTGAGACTGAATATTCATCAGTATTTTGTCCGGTACCCGGGGCTCCCATATCAATACAAAGAAGCTCTTCCGCCTCTTCGACTATGCCTGAGCACGCACCATGTCCAACTTCCTCGTAGTCCGTAATAAATACCTGTATGGAATTTTCGGGGGCAATATTATTTTCCTTAATATATTTGCATACTCCAAGGGTTATAGCCACACCAGCCTTATCATCCAGGTGCCTTGATTTTACAAAACCGGATTCTGTTACCTTGAATCTAGGGTCAAAGGAAATGTAATCGCCGATCTCAATTTCTTTATCCTGGACGTCCTTTATTGAAAATACCTTCTCATCAAGTATTATTTCCATATTTTCAAGAGTCCGGGGAAAAGTGTTTACATCTCCGTGAACGTGCACCGAAGGCTTTGTAGTATAGATGGTTCCTGAATATGCTTTGCCGGAAACGGTATGAATAAGACAGTTTTCACACTCTACTGCATTTCCTGCATAGCCTCCTACAGAGGTAAAGGTCAGGTGTCCGTTTTCCTTTATCTCCTTGACCATTGCCCCTAAAGTATCGCAATGGGCAGCCAGAGCCTTTTTTACTCTTTTACTTTTTCCTTCTATATATGAGAATATAGATCCCTTATTGGTATAATGAATGGGCATCCCAAGCTTACTGAATTCCTCTTCAACCAGTTTGAAGGCGTTTTGTGTATAGCCTGTCGGACTAGCTGTGTTGCATAATCTCTGCAAAACGTCTAATATGTATTCTGTATCAATCATTTGTGTACCTCCTGCAATAATATATGCTTTTATTATAGCATTCGGGAAGTGCAGTATCCATAAATTCTATGATGACTGCCGCGGAACATCATGAGATGAACTCGGAGCAAGACAAGTACCGGTGTTTGAGCTTGTAATTCATACTTGTATAAAATTTGTAAAATGTTAATTTTCGGTTGTAAATTGCGTTTTGATAGAATATAATATTTATAAATCTGAAAAATCAAATAACTCAATCGATCGCTGAATTCCTAGCAGTAGGAAACGGGGGAACCAACAAATGGGGTGAATCCTGTTAGGCAGGTAGGGCCATACTCTTTCGGTCCGAATCCGTCAGCTAACCTCGTAAGCGTGGGAAGAGGAGGACTGGGTGTAATTTGAAATAATTGCAGCCGTGGTAACTCCACGGTTTTTTGCTACCCAAAAACAGGTATTCGACCAAACTATTTTAGCAAAAAATTCAGCTGTAGGGAGCAAAATAATATCGCCCGGTACTTCCTTTAGAATTAAAAAGGAGGTATTGAAATGTCTGTAGTAACAAAATCTTATAGCGTTGTAAACCCATATCACCTGAAGAAGCTTTTAAGGGGAAGTAAGCGATATAAATTCCATATTTGATGTCGCTGCATCGGTAGGAACCTCGGAAAAAGTGTCAGAGCAAGGCTTCCTGGTAGATGACTATTTATCAAAACCCAACTATTACAAAAAGAAAATAAAGCATTGGATTGAAAACCTCGGACACATGTATGTTGCAGAGTATGATAAAATATATGGCTTTATGATAGCCTATACCAGAGAAGAATGGCTGAGGGACAATCCTGATTGGATCAATGATGTATACTGGAATCCGGACTTTGACAAGAGCTGGACCGAAAAGTTCATAGTTGTTGATAAAACAGCCGTGTATGCCGACTTAACCGGAATGGGAATCGGAAGCCTTATTTATAAAAGACTTCTCGAGGATTTGAGGGCTGAGAAAATTGAGCATATATTTGCAGAGACTATTATAAGTCCGCAGCCTAATTTTGCTTCGCTGCAGTTCAGAAAAAAGCAGAATTATAGCCTTGCCGGCGTTCGCTATGAAAAATATAATAATGAGCTTTATACTGATTTGATCTATCATAAGAATGCTGAATAAAAATAAGAGCACCCCGCAAAGGAGTGCTCTTATTTTTAGTGGTATTAATATTATCTACCGGACATGCTTCTTTCAGCTGTCTCGATTAATCTTTTAACCATGTTTCCGCCAACTCTGCCTGCGTCTCTAGCTGCTATGTCACCGTTGTAGCCTTCCTTTAAGTTTACGCCTACTTCGGATGCTATTTCAAATTTCATCCTATCAAGAGCTGCTGCTGCCTGAGGTACTACCTTCTGATTATTTCTTGCCATTTATATCACCTCCTGATATTATGATTTACTGAAATGAGAATAATATTAGTGTTATATTATTGGTATTGTTCCAATTTTAGCTTGCATTTAAAAATCAGTTGTGGTATAAATTAATTAAAAGTCAAAGAAAGTCAAAGTCAAATCTGGAGGTCAATATTATGGATTTAAACAAACTGACTCAGAAGGCGCAGGAAGCGGTTCTTGAATCGCAAAGCCTTGCCATAAAGCATAACCATCAGACCATCGAAGGAGAGCATTTGCACTTTGCGATAATTTCGCAGAATGAGGGTTTGATACCCAAACTGCTGTCCAAGATGAACGTTCCTTTTGATTTCTATTATAAAGATCTTTCAGACCTGCTGGAAAAAATACCGAAGGTTTACGGATCAACAGCTGCATCTCCTTATGTTTCCAGGAGGTTTGAGGAGTTATTCGTCAAGGCAGAGGATATAGCAAAAAAATTTCAAGATGAATATATAAGTGTAGAGCATATATTTATGGCTTTAATAGATGAAACAAATACACCCTCCTCAAAGCTGATAAAAAAATATGGAATAACCAGGGATAAGTTTCTGAAAGAGCTTTCTACGGTACGAAGCAATCAGCGAATTATCAGCCAGAATCCTGAAGAAACCTATGAAGCACTGAAAAAGTTCGGACGCGACCTGGTGGAGGATGCACGTAAGGGAAAGCTTGACCCGGTAATAGGTAGGGATAACGAAATAAGGAGAATAATCAGGATACTGTCCAGAAGAACAAAGAACAATCCTGTGCTTATCGGTGAGCCCGGTGTAGGTAAAACTGCCGCTGTCGAGGGTCTGGCACAAAGAATTATGAAGGGTGATGTGCCTGAGGGGCTAAAGAATAAAACAATTTTCTCCCTGGATATGGGTGCGCTTATAGCCGGTGCTAAATTCAGAGGGGAATTTGAAGAGCGGCTTAAAGCAGTTCTCAAGGAAATTGAGAACTCAAACGGCAGAATCATTATGTTTATAGATGAGATACACAACATTGTCGGGGCCGGCAAAGCAGAAGGAGCAATGGATGCAGGCAACCTTTTGAAGCCAATGCTGGCAAGGGGAGAGCTGCACTGCATAGGAGCTACGACTCTGGATGAATACAGGAAGCATATAGAAAAGGATGCTGCTCTTGAGAGAAGGTTCCAGCCGGTGCTAATAGATGCCCCCAATGTAGAGGATACGATATCGATACTCAGGGGGCTCAAGGAGAAATTTGAAGTACACCACGGAGTGAGGATACAGGACAATGCGCTGATTTCAGCTGCGGTGCTTTCAAACAGGTATATAAGCGACAGATTCCTGCCTGATAAGGCTATCGACCTAATTGATGAAGCGGCTGCCATGCTCAGAACTGAAATAGACAGCATGCCAAGTGAGCTTGATGAGATAATGAGAAGGATAATGCAGCTGGAGATTGAGCGGGAAGCACTTAAGAAGGAGACCGACAAGCAGTCGGAAGAAAGGCTGGAGGCTCTGAACAAGGAGCTTTCAGAGCTGAAGTCCACCGGGGATGCTATGAAAGCCCAGTGGGAGCTTGAAAAGGAAAATATAAAGAATATACGTGAAACCAAAAAGCAAATTGAAGAAACGAAAGCAGAAATTGAGAAGGCAGAGCTGAAGTATGACCTTAACAGGGTCGCAGAGCTGAAATACGGCAGGCTTATTGAGCTGGAAAAGCGGCTGAACGATGAAAAGACAAAGCTGGAAAAGAAGCAGAGCATGGGTCAGCTTCTAAGGGAAGAGGTTACTGAAGAGGAGATATCGGAGATAATATCCAAGTGGACCGGAATACCTGTGAAAAAGCTTATGGAGAATGAAAAGGAAAAGCTGCTGCGTTTGGATGACATACTTCACAGGAGGGTTGTAGGTCAGGAAGAAGCTGTTTCTGCTGTTGCAGATGCAGTTATCAGAGCCAGAAGCGGGCTTAAAGATCCCAGGAGACCTATTGGTTCCTTCATATTCCTGGGCCCGACCGGAGTAGGAAAGACTGAACTGGCTAAAGCCCTTGCGGAGGCGCTTTTTGACAGTGAAGACAATATAGTAAGGATAGATATGTCCGAGTATATGGAAAAACACACTGTGGCAAGGTTGATTGGCGCACCTCCAGGCTATGTGGGCTACGATGAGGGGGGCCAGCTGACTGAAGCAGTCAGAAGGAAACCATATTCTGTACTGCTCTTTGATGAGATAGAAAAGGCTCATCACGATGTGTTCAATATCTTCCTGCAGATACTTGATGAAGGAAGGCTTACAGATAGCCAGGGCAGAACGGTGGATTTCAAGAATACGGTTATTATTATGACCTCAAACATAGGCAGCATGCACCTTCTGGAAGGAGTGAACGAAGAGGGTGAACTTAGTCCGGAAGCCGAAAATGCAGTGAACGAGGAGCTTAAGAGGCAGTTCAGGCCGGAGTTCCTGAACAGAGTTGACGACATTGTATTTTTCAAACCGTTATTGAAGGAACAAATAAGGAAAATAATTGACCTGCTCTTTGAGCAAGTAGCAGAAAGGCTCCGAGACAGAGATATCAGCATTGCACTCAGCGACAATGCAAAGGATTATATCATGAATAATTCCTATGACCCTGTATACGGAGCAAGGCCGCTTAAGAGGTTTATACAAAGGAAAATGGAGACTTCCATCGGCAGGGCCTTGATTGCCGGAGAAATAACAGATGGAGACGATATACTCATTGATTCGGATGGAAATGACCTGAAGCTTAGAAAACGGAATAACTAGAATACAAGCTTGATAAACAGGAGCATATAAGGATTGTGCCATAGCCTTATATGCTTTTTGTTGCAGTTTTTTCAGTGAAATGGTAATATCTTGTTAAAAACTGAATACAGCACAATAGTATCCTGAGGAGTGAAATAATGAGGGATAGAATTTTAAATTCGGTTCGAGAGCATATTCTGAAGTATGGGTTCAGAAAATTTACTGTTGATGATATATGTACTGATTTGAAAACGAGCAAGAAGACCATATACAAATATTTCAACTCTAAGGATGATATTATTTCGGAGATAGTTGATGCCCATATTGAGGCTGACAAAGCAAATACTATCAAGGCTATTGAGTCCGGAAGCAATTTATATGACAAGCTCAGCTCTGCGATATTATGCTATTATCAATACAGCATTCCCTTAAAACTTGTCTATGAACTGGAACAGTTCTATCCGAAGCAGTGGAGCAAGGTAACCGAGCTTTTTCAATTCAAGCAGAAGCTGCTTGAAGCGCTGATAGAAGAAGGGATGAAAGAAGGCAGCATCAACAATGAAGTAAATATTGATGTGATTATGCTGATATTTCAGAAGACCATACCCGCCATCATTGATTACGAGTTTCTGGTCAGCCATGACCGGAAACGAATGACTGTCAACCATATGCTGGAGGAGCTCTGCAAGATTATTTTTTATGGTATTTTAAAGAAATGACAAAGGAAGGGTTCAGTTAATACCCTTCCTTTAGTTCAGTGAAGCGGAATAATTTGCAGACTGCGGTTTAAAAATAACTGAAGAACGGAGGTGGGCACATGCAGTGCAATGAATGTAAGAACTATAAAGAACAAAAGGATAAAACAGAAAACAAAGCTATTGGAAAGAATTCCGGAATATGTGCAGTAAATAATACTGCATGTGACCCTGATGATGAATGCAAGACCGGACTGTTCGACAAAATAGGGGCGATATAAGAATAAATTAGGGGGGATATGGGTTAAGGGTCATTGAGGTATGGGTTTTTAGCCTGGCTCCGAAGCTTGTAAACAGTCAATGGACATAGAGATTGTTTATTATCTGGCAATTATTTGATTCTCAGACTTATTGTGCTATATTATTGTGTATAGTAAAATAGAGGGAGGATACACGATGGGGAAAATTTATTCGCAGATAAATATCGGAGATACGGCAAGCTTTCAGAAGACAATCAGCGAAGCTGATGTATATATGTTTGCAGGTGTAACAGGAGATATGAATCCGGCTCATATAAATCATGAAGCCATGAAGGATTCAAAATTCGGAGGAAGGATAGTGCACGGCATGCTGCCGGCAGGCTTGGTGTCAGCAGTACTGGGAATGCAGCTTCCTGGCCCTGGAACCATATATCTTTCGCAGCAGCTTAACTTTAAGGCACCTGTTAAAATGGGAGAGACTGTAAAAGCTGTGGTAGAGGTGCTTGAAAAACTGGAGAAAGGTAGAGTAAGGCTGAAGACAAACTGCTATAACCAGGATGGTGTTGAGGTGCTGGATGGTGAGGCATTGGTCATAGCACCAAGAGAATAGGAGGTAAGATACTAATGGAATCATTTATAAGAAATCAGAAGGATGTGGAAGCAGTAAAGAATCCCAAGCACAACGAGGTGTACGGTAAGCTGCTTTCTGAACAGAAAGAAAATGGAAGGCTTTCAGCGCATCTGACTACAGTTAAGCCTGGGGGAGAGATATTACCACATACCCACGAGGTGCTTGAGGTGATTTATGTAATAGAAGGCGAAGGTTCCGCGCTGGTTAACGGCGAGAGGAAGAAGTCGGAACCTGGAACAATTGTGGTTGCTAATGTTGGAAGCGAACATGGCTTTAAAAATACAAGCGATTCGGATTTGGTACTGTTTTGTGTATTTTCTCCGGGAATTGCATAGCATAACTGCAGGCTGTAAGTTATAATACTTATAGCCTGGTTTTATAACGAGTAGGAGCGTATATTCCACCTTAATTTGTCACGCTCCGTAAGCGAGTTTCATAAAAGGCTTCATTGGTCGTTAAAATACTTTAATAGAAGCCTTTTTTATTTTTGGCAATAATTATAGTAAAATGGAGTAAAATAAAACAAATAGAAAACGGGCAGAGGTGCGGTATGTTCGAAATTAAAATGACAGAAAATGAATCAGGTCAAAGGGTAGACAGGTTTCTTAGAAAGTATTTGAAGGATTATACTCTTGGAGACATATACAAGCTTTTCAGGAAGAACAAGGTTAAGCTGAACGGTAAAAAGGTCAAGGAAAACCAGATGCTTAATGTGGGGGACCTGCTGCAGCTGTTTATCGAAAAGCCCGAAGCGGATACAAGGCAGGAGCTGCCATTGACAAAACCCCACAAGGAAATCGATTTGATTTATGAGGATGCAAATATAATAATCGCCGACAAACCTGCAGGATTGCTGACTCATCCCGATAAGCCCGGTGACACCGATACGCTGATAGATAGGGCTTTGTACCATATCTACAGCCAAAAGGAAGCAGGTGAGTCAAGGACCTTTTCTCCTGCAGTATGCAATAGGCTGGACAGGAATACCGGCGGCATTGTGATAATTGCCAAGAACTACAAGACCTTAAAGGCAGTCAATCACTCAATAAGGGAGCGGCGGATAAGGAAGCTTTATTTGTGCATAGTGGCGGGGAAAATGGAGAAGAGCGGTGAGCTGAAAGGTTTTCTGAAAAAGGATCAGGATCTCAATCTGGTTTCAATTAAAGAAGCTGAGGATGCGGATGGAAAGCAGATATATACAAGATTCAGAACTCTGGCCGTGTCTGATAAGGTTGCAACACTCGGAAGACAGTTTTCACTTTTGGAAGTAGAACTTGTCACCGGAAGGTCTCATCAGATCAGAGCCCATTTTGCGTCTATCGGGCACCCCCTTGCCGGTGATATAAAATATGGCGATAAGCCTGTAAATGAATATTTCAGAAAAAACTACGGATTGAGGCATCAGTTTCTGCACGCATATAAGGTTACCTTTGAGGGCGTTCATGAAGACATAAGCTACCTGAGTGGGAAGAGCTTTGAAAGCCGCTTGCAGCAGGATGCTTCAAAAATAATTACTTCTTTATTTGGAATGGAGGGAATGTAATTGCTGGAATCATTGGAAAAGAAGCTTGCTAATATAATGGGGAGCATAGAATCCAGGCTTGAAGAAAACATGTTGTTTTTTAAGGAAATAGAAATAGAGTATATAAAAGACGAAAAGACAGCGAGTGCCAAGGTGTATAACAATGAAGACATGCTGACCTTCGAGTTCAGGAAAACCAAAACCCCGATTGTCCCTTCCCGCTTAGGGGAAATGATAATAAGCTCAGGAAAGGAATACGATGATTGTATAATAAGCTATCATGAGCGGGGAAGCAGCATTATCATAAGCACGGAAAAAAACAATGTTAAGATAAAATATAAGGATAGGGAACAGGATGGGCCAAACCTTCATGACGATGTCTCGTCAAGGACAAACAGAAATTATCTGGTCAAGGTGGGGGAAGCCGACAGTGTGCTGAGGGAAATCGGAATACTTAGCGCTGACGGCAAAGTAAAAAACGATATGCTGAGAAAGTACAACCAGATTGACCACTTTGTTGAGCTGGTCGAAGCCCTGATTAAGGAGCAGGGTGACAAGGACAATATAACGGTGCTTGACTGCGCCTGCGGAAAATCATACCTATCCTTTGTGCTCAATTTTTATATCAAAGAGAAGCTTAAGAAAAACTGCTATTTCATAGGATTGGACATATCAGGGCAGGTTATAAGCTCCTCCAGGAAGATGGCGCAGAATCTGGGCTATAAAAACATGGAGTTCCACCAGATTGATATTCAGAACTATCAGCCGGACAGAAAGATAGATATTGTAATAAGCCTGCATGGATGTGATGTAGCTACGGATATGGCTATAGCAGCCGGAGTGAGATATGAGGCAGGCGGAATAATTGTAATACCCTGCTGTCACAGAGAGCTTCTCAGTCAGTATGAATACAAGCCCTTTAAAGAGATAATCAAATATGGAGTGCTTAAAGCAAGAATTGCTGATGCGCTGACTGACGGTATCAGGGGGCTGCTTCTGGAAGCAATGGGGTATGAAGTATCGATAGTGGAGTACATATCGCCTTTGGATACACCCAAGAACCTTATGATAAGGGCTGCAAAAAAGAGCAGCAGGAACAGGAAGGCCTACGATGAGTACCTGGAGCTTAAGGAAAGCCTTGGAATTAACCCTGCACTGGCACGATTGCTGAATATATAAATGAAAGCAAAATGAATAATAAACACCTGCCGTGGAATAAATATACCGGAGGTGTTTTTTTGTGCGAAAAAGAAAAGTTCAAGAGCCTGTAGTTGCAATAGTTGACGCTGCAAAATCCGATAACTGCATAGCGGATGCACTTAACATGATAGAGGCTCACAAAATAATAAATCATGGGGCTTGTGTAGTTATAACGGCAAATATGGTGGACAATAAGCCTGCGAATACAGGAACTGTTGTTCATCCTGATTTATTGAGGAAAATTATAAAATATGTTAAAAGCTTCAAGCCTTCCAGAATAGCGGTTGCTGCCGGCTCCGGCGGCGCGCCTACACAGCAGGTCTTTGAGGATATCGGCTTTAATAAGGTAATTCTGGAGGAGCAAGTTGAATTTGTCGACCTAAATTACGGACCTTATACTGAAATCAGTCTCAAGCATGACATAGTGCCTTCAACCAAGATAAATAAGCTTTGCGAGGAAATGGACGTACATATTTCCTTTACTCCAATAAAAATGCACAAAGAGGCGACTGTATCCCTTGGAATAAAAAATGTGGCGCTGTCATGGCCTCCCGCCGAAATACACGGAATGCCCAAAAAAAAGCTTGGTATACATGAGGATTTGCATAATTTCATTGCTGCAATGGGTGAAGCATTACCTATAGATATCACAATCCTTTCGGGGATGAACGGCATGATATGGACCGGTCCCAGCGATGGAAAGGCGGTAAGCTCCAATCTCATTGTAGCCGGAACAGATCCTGTTGCGACGGATGCGGTGGCTGCAAGAATGATGGGCTTTCTGCCTCAAGCTGTACATTACATTTTTGAATTGCACAGGCGGGGCTTGGGCCAGGCAGATGTCGGCAAAATGCAAATAAAAGGGGTATCCATTATTCAGGCCGAAGAAATGTTCAGTATGGCAGCTTTAGGTGAAAGCATTGCCATAGATAAGCCAAGGGTACTCACTTTTCATGGAGATTAAATGCCAAAATGTTCGGAAATACTTCATTGATACCGTACCCTGATGTAAAAACAGATGTTTTCATACGGCACACATTCATATGATAAAATTTTCAGAAAAAAATGAACACATGAGGAAAATGGCCGAAACGGGAGGAGTTCCTGTAAAGTTTATAGGCTATCTTGATTAAAAACGGATAGGTGTGGATAGAAATGATTAATCGTGTTTTGGAAGGCTTCATGAGCTAGAAAATGTAAAAAAAATAGGTTATAATAGAAATATAGTAAACGTCAACGATATTTTGACTACAAAATAAGTGACAAATTTAGGTTGTGTTTGAAGTCCTTTATATATTATTTGGAGGTGTTGATCAAGATTGAAAGGAAAAACTTATTATTATCACAACCAAATTTGAAAGAAAGAGGTGAAATTATGGATAATAATAGAGTATCACTTTCGAACCTGAAAGCCTACCCAAAGATGGAAAGATTGCTTAAGATTCAGGAAGCATTGGCTAACAATAAGATTATACAGGAAGCCAAGGCTAACAATACAAAAGGTGAAAGTTATACAGCATCAAACCCAATAATCTAAACTGTGAAATGCGGCGTAAGCCGCATTTTTTGTCTGTATATGCTATAATATAAATATGAGCGTATACTACCTGGTAGCAGGCGGAACTACACCTATCGGCAGCCTTTACTCAGGCGCCATGGCGGAGAAATTCGGCGTTGGTTTCACCTTCAAGGTCAGCGGCATGGCAGGTATTGTGTTTATGCTTTCGGTAATAATACTTAGATATAACAAGGTTATGAATTACAGAACCGGGAGTCCGGTTAATAATAAAGCATAGTGAGGCATGGGAATGCAAAGTAAATATATAGTAAGCTTAAAAGAAAACAAAAAATTCGTTGCTGATTACATGTCGGAGCATCTTGGCTTTTCTTCAAGGCAGGCAAAGAAGCTCCTTAAGGATAAAAAAGTGTACATAAACGGGAAAACGGCATATAGGGACAATAAGCTGAAAGACGGGGATTATCTTGAAATCAACCTGGCTGAAGTGCCGAGAATCGATATTGCAGCTGAGGCTATTGAGCTTGATACAGTTTATGAGGATGAATATATTTTAGCCGTTAACAAACCTCCTTTCATGCTGGTGCATCCAACCCCCAACCATCCTGGCGGGACTCTTTTAAATGCAGCAGCCCATCATTTTGCCGGTAAGGGTGAGAAAGCAGTATTGCGCCTTCTGAACAGGCTGGATATGAATACCTCGGGAATCGTTGTGCTGCCTAAGAGTGCGGCGGTACACAGCAAGCTGGAGGAAATGATGAGCTCCGGGGATATAAAGAAGTTCTATACTGCAGCAATAGAAGGTGTTATTGAACCGGAAAAAGGTATTGTTGACAAACCAATCGGAAGGGACGAGGCTGATTTCATCAGGAGAAAGGTGAAAAGCGACGGGCAGCCGGCAGTTACCATATATGAAACATTGAAAAAGTCAAGGGACAATTCCTTGGTGCGCCTTGAGCTGGTAACCGGCAGGACCCACCAGATACGGGTCCATCTGAGCTATCTGGGGCACCCTATTATAGGCGACACTTTATACGGAAAGGAAAGCCGGCTTATCGGAAGGCAGGCTCTGCACGCATCCGACATGGAGTTTCCGCATCCTGACGGGAGCGGTATATTAAAGCTCCATGCAGAGCTTCCGGAGGATATTCGCACACTTGTTTCCAAGCTTGAACTGGAGTGAATAAAGTTTGAAAAGCTACAACTTATATGAAATAGAAAAGGAATACGATGGGCTAAAGCTTGGGGACTACCTGCGCGACAAGCTTTTGATGTCAAGAAACGGTTTGATAAAGGTGAAAAAGTCCGGTTCACTAAAGGTGAATGGGTGTAAGGTACATACTGATACAATATTAAAGGCCGGGGACGAAGTGGAATTTGAGCTTCCTGACCAGAACTCCGAGAACATCCTTCCTGAATACATGCAGTTGGATATACTGTTTGAAGATGATTATATGATCGTGGTTAACAAGGAAGCAGGCATACCTACTCATCCTTCAAGAAACCATTACATGGGCACCCTGGCAAACGGGCTTATGTATCATTGGATGGAAGCAGGCAGAAATATAACCATAAGACCGGTATACCGGCTTGACAAGAACACTTCAGGCCTTGTTCTGTTTGCAAAAAGCTCCCATATACAGCATCTCATGTCGCAGGACAGCTATAAGGATAAAATAACAAAACAGTACATGGCTATTGCCCAGGGCAGGTTTGAGGCTGATTCCGGAACTGTTGATGCGCCTATTGCAAGGGAAAGGCTCCAATCTATAAAGCGGGTGGTAAGGGAGGACGGAGATCGAGCTGTTACTCACTATCAGGTACTTGAAAGATATGAGGACTGCAGCCTGTTAAGCATTGTCCTTGATACAGGGCGGACCCATCAAATACGAGTACATATGGCTCACCTTGGGCATCCTCTGCTTGGAGACGAACTATACGGCGGCAGCCAGGAAAAAATAAAAAGACATGCGCTGCATGCCTATAGCATCAAAATGCTCCATCCAATAAACAACAGCCTGCTGGATATTAAAGCTGAGCTGCCGGAGGATATGCTGAATATAATCAAAAAATATTCTTAAAATTAAAGGACTCTTTTTCCGGTATATGCTTTATAAGGGTTTTCAGTGAGGACATCTGCGACAAAGCTTCGTTCTTATCCTGGGTTTTCACATAGGAAATGAGCTTGGACAGAACCAGTTCGATATTGTCGATTTCATAATGGTCAATGAGCATTGTCCACAATGAACTTGTCTTGTCCCACTTAGCATGGAATTCTTCGAGCTTTTTCAGTGCTGCGTCCCAGTTCTGTTTTTCAATTTCAGATTCAAGGGTCGAAAGGCTGTCGTCAAGCCTTTGAGATTCAGAGCTCAGGGCATAAAGGGTCAAAGAACCTCCTGCAACAATCAGTGCTGTGAGTACAATAATTATGAATAAAGGTTTCAAGTTATCAGTTCCTTTCTTTTAAATCATTTTTTCGAGGAGCTTTCTTTAAGCTGATATACAAACTTTCTATCCGGGTTAAGATAAGCAAAGAACACAGCTTCTGAGGATTTGATCTTGTTCCTTTTGAGCTCACCAGTAAGCCAGCTGCCGTTCAGACCGATTTTATAAAGGTTGTCTGAAATTACCCTGCCGTCAATTATTACTGTGACAGGCAGGTGCTGAACATTTGCCTTGCCGTTTATATCCTTTAAGGTTACAGGCTTTTTATCAACCTTCGGTATCACACTGAGCTGTCCGCTGGTTTCTACTATCGCATAATCAATATCCTCAACATTGGAGAAGTCTTTGAGCCGTAACTGCTCCAGCAGGTCATTAAGGTTGTATCTTATCCTTCTCAGCTCATCCTCCATGATTACCCCGCGTTCTATAAGTATACTGGGCTTTCCGCATATCAGGCCTCTTGCCCGCTCGCTTTTCAGTGATATGTAAGATAAAAGCTCCTCCATGATGAAGAGGGTTATTATGGGGATTATGCCGTTAATCAGGGGAATACCCACATTTGCCATTGGAACTGCCGCCAAATCTGCAATTACCAAGGCCACAACCAATTCTGAGGGCTGGAGCTGCCCTATCTGTCTCTTACCCATGAGTCTAAGCACTACTACAATAACAAGATAGAGAATAAGCGTTCTGACGAATACTATTAGCAATAGTCACACCTCTCCTGTTTTCATGAATATATACTTATTAATATTTCCCTGACTTAATGGAAATATTAATCTGCATAATGTTGAACGCACTTAAGAATTTTTCTTGAGCATTGTGCGAATTCAATAGATTAAGGTAATGTTTATCTAAAATTGAATGGACATTATAAAATGTTTTTTTTGAAAAACGTCTTACAGGTTTAACAGCGCGGAAATAAGTGGTAATATAGAAATAGAGAAAAAATCTCCGGAAGTCCGGAGATTCAAAGTTAAGTTTAATGCCTTACACCCTGTGAAATGGTATGGAGTGCTTCGCCTGCTTCGTTCTCAAATATGTTTTCTACTGCCAGGTCGCCTATTGCAACAATACCGACCAGTTTATCGTTATTATCTATGACAGGGAGTCTTCTTACTTGATTTTCTGCCATTAAATCGGCAACAGTATGAACATCCATGTCCGGAGTAGCATATTTGATGTCAGGTGTCATAACCTCGGAGATCTTCAGGTTGGCACCTTCTCCTTTGGCCACTCCTCGAAGTATTATATCTCTATCGGTAACAATACCGACAACCCTGTTATTGTCAACTACCGGTACAGAGCCAACATTCAACTGTCCCATAAGCGAAGCAGCTTTTGTGATTGTATCATTCGGTGCAACTGTGCTGACCTCTGTGGTCATAATCTGCTTAATTTGCACAAACATCATCCTTTCATATTATAGAATAGCTGCATAATTAGATATGAGTTGCATAGTTTATTCTAAGCTGTTTGTACAGATGTAAGATGTTTAGTGTGAAATATATAAGTCTATGAATAGCTTTACCTTTTTAATTTTTTTTAAAAGTCAAAAATAGCAGAAAAAAATGAAACAATTTCTATTTTTTTGTGTAATATACAGTATAGCCGGGGGTGATGCTGTGCACGTAGAAGCCGGCATTATTGCTCGATGCAAGAAGCATGATAAGGCTGCTTTTATCGAGCTTTTCAAAATGTATGAAAGATATCTTTATAAGCTTTGTTATAGTTATGTGCAAAATGAACAGGATGCTTTGGATATAGCCCAGGAAGTTTACATAAAAGTATTCAACAATATGTCAAGCTTTGATGCAAAAATGCCTTTTCACCCATGGTTTAGAACGGTTGCGGTTAATACCTGCCTTAATTTCAAAAGAGCATACAGGCATGATTTGGTATCTCTAAACGCAAAGGATGAAGATGGAAAAGCTCTTGAAGAAATAGTTCCAGCGGAGAAAGATGTGGAAGATGAGGTTATTGACAAGGAACTAGGGCAGTTAATAAGAGAAAATATTGAGTATCTTAAACCCAGGCATAGAATGGCTTTGGTTCTTAGATACTATGAAGGTTTAAGCTATGAAGAAATTGCTATAGTGCTTAAGGAACCCCTTGGTACTGTTAAGACCGATATATACAGAGCGAGGAATATTTTGAAGGAAAAACTCAGGAATGCCATGAATCTGAGCTAGGAGGTTGAGAAAATGAGCTGCGGATTTGACAAAGGAATAATTCAAAAATATGCGGACAACACCATTGAGCCATTGGAATTTATATTTCTAAAGGAGCATATAAACTACTGCGAAGCTTGCAGGAGGGAACTGGATCTGACAATGACCCTGGAAAATGAGCTTGATAAGTTTTTTGAAGGTGATTCTGAGGTAAGGGATCTGGACCTAATTATCAACAGATTGGTTGATGACTGCATGTATGAGCTGAATAAGAGGGAAAAGCTTAAATATGCATTGAACAAAGCAATAGAAATAGGAAATGGTATAATGGACAATTCCTTTAAGTTCGTAGAATATATTCCGGGTAGCAAAGGTTTAGGCAAAGGAGTCAAAAAGACAGCTTCGATTACCGGAAAACTTGTGAAATCCGTTATGAAAAAAGAAGTCGGAAGGTTCCTGACAATTTTGAGATAATTTTATTTTGGGGGTAGACCCGATGTTGATATTGCTTATAATTCTTAAAATACTGCTTTATTTGCTGCTTATCCTTTTGGGACTGGTTCTTCTCTTGCTTTTAATACCCTTCAATTACACAGGCCAGGTTGCGACCTCGGAGGGCTTCAGTGTACAGCTTGTGTTGGGCTGGGCATGGAAGCTGCTTGGAATAAATGCTGAAATAGAGGGAGACAACTATGATATAACACTCCGGGTGCTGAATAGGAGAGTCTACAAGATGAAAACCGGAGCAGACAGAGAGAAGGAGGAAGAAGCCAAGAAGCAGCCGGAAAAGAAGGAAACAGATAAAAAGGATAAGAAAGATAAGAAAGGGCTCAGCTTTAAGGAGCTTACCGATAGGACACTGATAAAAGAAATACTCGAATATTTCAAACGGATACTGAATATCGCAAAGCCGAAATATATGCATTTATATGGAACCTATGGCTTTGAAGACCCCTCCCTTACGGGAATTGTATGCGGTATCACAGGAATAGTTAAAGGCATGATACCCAATGCGAGAATTCACCTGACTCCGGATTTTACACAGGAGGTTATGGATTTGGATTTACGGGCCGAGGGTAGTGTGGTAATGGGAAGCCTTGCTTACCAGACTGTAAGGACTGTACTTAAAAAGCCCGTAAGGAAAATTTTGTTCAAAAAGAAAAAAAGTTGAAACTTTTTTGCATCAAAGGTGTAATAATTATATGTAAAACAAATATGAAAACTATTAGAGGAGGATATAAATCATGGAAGGCAAAACACCGGTAAATGATAGCTTGGAAACCTTATTCAACCACCTTGAAAAATTTCTTAAGACAGAAACAGTCATAGGAGAACCGATAATTGTAGGTGAAACAACACTTATCCCGATTATCACAGTAGCCTTTGGCTGCGGCGGCGGTGGCGGCGGCGGAAAAGACGAAAAGGGCAATGACGGCATGGGAACAGGTGTAGGCGTTGGTGCCAAAATATCTCCCGATGCAGTGATAGTAATCAGAGAGGATGCAGTTACAATGCTTCCTGTAAAAAGCAGATCAAACATTGAAAAGCTGGTCAGCATGGTTCCTGAAATAGTCAAGAAGATAAAGCTCAAAAAGGATGACAAGGGCTGCTGCGCAGAAGATAAGAACGAATAATTCAATGACCCCAAAAGCCTGATATCTAAATGATATCAGGCTTTATTACTAAAAAGAATTTTTCTGTATATATGAGTAAATAATAGTATTGAACATGTATCTTATAAATGTTATAATATCAACGTAATATGGGACCGTAGCTCAGCCGGTTAGAGTACCACGTTGACATCGTGGGGGTCACTGGTTCGATCCCAGCCGGTCCCACCATATTGCATATAAACTCCTTATTCATTGAAGAATATGGAGTTTTTTGTTTTTAAAACACATAATTTTTAGGTTAAGTATTACCTTGCTAAGATAATCTAATAACCTTTGTACCTGACACCTAAAATTCCGCTTAGAATAATATATTGCAGCCTACCCTCAAATCCCTTTGTTGCATTTTCATTTTCCTTAATTAAGTTGATCTTATAAGCATTGTAAAGATACACTTGTTTTTTATACTGAGAAGCATTTTTTTCAATTTGTATTTCTGACAGATTTTCATATAGAGTGTGCTACAGTCCGGACATCTGTAAAAATCAGTATTTTGCCTGAACAGTATTACTTTATGGCCACATTTGCATGTGTCTATCAACTTTAAATCATGCTCTATGCACATGTTTACATTCTTAAACACATGAATTATGGGCAGTTTATATGTTTTTATACAATGGGGACAGATTTTGAAATGGGTAGAATATCCGATTAGTTCAGGGTAGGGCGATTCTGTACCAAATTTAAGAGATTTATAAGGGTTAGCTCGAGTATCTTATCATATGAGATGCCGGTGAGGTTTGAAAGTTTATGTAAATCAAAAATTGTACCGCAGAGAGATAAGCCTGGGCGATTAAAGGCTAATATGCCGGTATTATGTTTTCTTTATGAAGCTTAATACTGTGCCTGGAGAAAAATTATTTAAAAAGTCAAGGCGTAGTAGATAACCATATAAGCTTTCACCTTTATATGGATCAACAATGTAAGGAAGAGTTCTGTGCAATAATTCGTAGGGATCAGCATAAGTAGAAATTGGTTTATTGGTCATTTTGCTACACCTTTACTATAAATACTTAATATTATTTGCTATTTATATTCAAGCATAGTGATAATAACAACTAATACTTATTTTGCCGATATATACTTAATATGGTTTTATTATCCATTATAATTAGATATAATTAAAATATAAGTGACATTTTGGATTATGTTATGTTATTTTAGCAAATTATTCGATCTATGGACGAAAGATTATATTTGGTATCAATAATGAGTATAATCTGTTTGCTTATCCACATACCCAATGCTTGAGTTCAGAGTTGCCATAATATGGGGATTGCCTAAATGCGTTGGCATAATGTTCCTTGGTACAAAAAGATATGACAAGTATGTCTATAACGCGAAGCTTACAAATTGTTACTTTAATTGATATTAGGGGAGAAGATAATGAACATTTACTCTTTCCGTGAATTGGTCAATATGGGACACCCGTATATTGACTTATTAAAATCAATCCAGGCAAAGCGGTTAGTTCCTGTTCTGGGTTCTGGCTTTACTGCTGGTTTGTCCGCAAAGAGCGGAATTGTCCCAACAGCCGATCAGCTTAAAGATAAAATGATTGAGATGATGGCGAAGTATGGTGGTTATAGTGAGGAGGAAACGGTCTCTATCAAAGAGAAGGATTTATCTGCCGTGTCAGACTTTTTTATAGATGCCTATACAGATACAAATGGAGAATTGGCCTGCGAAGACGCGCACAATGAATTTTCCGATTATATGGAGATGTTTTATTCGCGTATACATGATCTTCCGTCCTATCAGCGAGAATTTCTGCAATGTGGCTGGCCCTATTTATATACACTGAACTATGATGATGCGTTGGAGTCGGTTTTGTCATCTTATCAAGTTGTGATTCCATATAAGAAGCTCAATACAAGTTGGTTAAAAAACCATCAGTGCATTATTAAGCTGCATGGTGACGTGACTGAATTTTTGAAAACCGATGACATAAAATACTGTATTTTAAGTAAAAAACAGTATATTGCTTCGATTGCTGCATTTGAAAATAAGGATTTAAGAGATTGGCTACGCGATGATTGCTCGTCCAATGATCTTCTCTTTATTGGATGCAGCTTAACAAATGAATATGACATTTTGTTTGCTGCGAGCGGCGACAATTTGGAGAAACTCTCGAAGGATACGGGGAAAACTTCATACTATATTTATTACGATAAAAACCCGGGAAAAAATCTGACACTGTCGGAACAGAAAATTCTGCGTGGATACGGTATTGAAAATGTGATTAGAGTCACTCCTGAGGAAATGGGAGAATTCTATTTGTGCATCAAGAATATGTGTGTTGAAGCGAACAAACTGGCAAGTGTGGACAAGTTGGGTAAGTATTGTAACTTTAAATTTTCTAGGTTGGATGCCGATAATGAAAAAAATATCTCCTATTTTTTTTATAACAGCGCGTTAGGAATTGGCTCTGAAAAACAAGAAATTGTTTTGCCCACATTTTTCATTCGACGTGATGCGGGACAGCAGGTGGTTAAGTACATTGAGGCAGGAACATCGATTTGCTTGCTTTCTGGCAATAGATTTTCTGGAAAAACATATATTCTCCTCGATCTGTTGAAAACGATGCAGAGCAAGAAGAAAAAAGTTTACTTGATCACTGGAATCCCCATCGCAGATCGTATGCTCGAAAGTATTTTTAATAAAAATGACTGTTTGTTTTTGTTTGATAGCGGTACACTAACCAACTATCAACTGCGCAAATTTTTTTATGACAGAGTTCAAGTAATGAAAGAGCAGAACCTTCAGATCGTTTATGTTGTGAATCGTTCTGATCGTAATTTTTTAAAATCGTTTGGCAACATACCTTTTGTTGCTCCAGAAGATATGCAAATTTGTCCGGTGGATACGCGTTTGTTCGATTCAGAAATAGACGAGTTTAACAAGTGTATTAAAGGCTTATCCTTATCCGAACGAGAAAAGAAAGAAACATTTCTGGACTATGCCATACGAATTGATGGGCAATCCAAAAAAAAGTATAAAAACATTCTGCCCGATACCAATGTTTTGTCGCCGGAAAACACGTCGCTGGTGAAGTGTGTGGTTGTGCTCGCTACTTATCCGGCTTTTGACAATGATACTGCCAATATGCTGGATATTCGTGATGAACTGTCCTTTTTGTGTGAAGAAAAAGAAAAAGCAGTGCAAAAGGATTACATTTCCGATCTGGAGAAAAACTGGGGAACGCATTCCGGTGTGAAGTTTGTATGTAACTCCACTTACTGGCTTTATCGCTGCCTCTCTAATTTTGCAAAAACAAAGTCACATTACGAAGTGATTTCAAAGGTATTCAAGGACATTATTGAAAGATATTTTGAGAAATATACTCGGTCTGACGGCACACTTGATGTTGACATCTTTTTTCAGATCAAACCATATTATTACTTAGATACTCTACAAAGAATGTTTTTCTGCGATGCGCCTGATAAAGGTTCTTTAGAGCTGCCAGAAACAATTTATACTAAACTAAAAGGTATTTTGGGGGATGAATATCAATTTTTGCATCAAACGGCCAAATGCAAACTTCGTTTGAGTCGAAGATATCGAGATGATAAAGAAAGATGCTTGGATATCTTGGAAATGGTAAACCGGATTATTAACCGTGCTTATGGATTAGCACAGAAGGCTAAAGGCACGAACCTAGAATACACATTAGCGCATATGAATGTTACCCAAGCACTCATTCTAACTAATTGTTTGCGTTATTGTGAGTTGATATCAGATATAACTTCTCGGAATTTGCATGCGGCTGTTCAATATTACTATAATATTTACGTCTATAAATCTGCTTATGTTGGTGACGTTAACGGGGGGCTAGATGATCGTGACTTATCAGATGTTAAGTGGTTCATGGAGTGTTTTATTGACCCGAAAAATTATTTAAGAAATTGGCTCACCGATGACGGTAACCGCAAGATGATACAGGATGTCTTGTCGAGATATTATAAACGGTCAATTAAGATTGATTGGTGATTTTTCACGTAAAGTAACAAGTTTATATTGTATAATTAAAGCTGATTTAGTAATTATAGGGCGGGAAGTTTTACTTTATTCATAAAATGGTAATTAGTTAATAAGCTTCAGATAAGGCTAATAACGCGTAGTTCGAACTTTCGTTAATAAAAAGAAGGTGAAAAATTGGAACTTGATGCACTGAAACATACAATACAGGACTTCTTTCAAGAAGACACAGTAACAATAGTAGGCTCCGGCCTTTCGTTAGCTGAAGGTATTCCTGGAATGCAGGGACTGGCCAATGAATTACAGGCACAGATCCCGTCCCTTCTTACCGATCCCACAGACATACCACTTTGGAATCAAATCAGCATGGAATTAGCAGCAGGCACCGGCCTGGAAAAAACACTACATACCCACAGACCAAGTCCTTCCATCGAGGAAAATATTAGAAAGGTCACGGCCCATTTTATTGGATTAAAAGAGGCTGCGGTTTTAAGCGATATTATACAGGGAAAACGTGTTTTGCGTTTTTCAGGATATCTCAAACACTTTAATATTCGCAACAACGGACTTACCGTTGTCACGACGAACTATGACCGTCTGATTGAATATGCTTGTGAATATGAGCGTATTCGCGTAGACACACTATTTGTAGGAAAATACATAGCCCATTTTTCGCAAAATGAGAGCAAATATATGTTTTGCAGCGGAATAACTAAGGCGAAAAACAATCAAAGAGTTAATTTTGCTCCTAAAGTTACCGTTCTTAAACCACATGGATGCTTGAGTTGGCATTCAATTAATGATGTGCCATATTCCATTCCAAACTATTCCTTGGATGACTGTTTAATCATCACGCCGGGCCTTAACAAGTACAAGGAAGGTTATAGCGATCCTTTTGATACACACAGAGGAAAGGCAAATGTCGCCATCGATCAAGCACAAAGATATATTATTATCGGATACGGTTTTGGCGATGATCATTTGGAAACACATTTAGTGCGGCAACTGAAAAATAATAAGCCTGCGTTGATTCTTACTCATTCATTATCTGATAAAGCAACTGCACTCATAAAAGAATGTAGAAATATTACAGCTATCTGTTCTGAGAACACAGCAGATTCTAAAGTTGTTACTGCAAATGAGGAGTTTACCTTAAACGGAATTAATTTGTGGGACTTGTATGAAATGTTAAAGGAGGTCTTTTAATGCCAGAATTACTCACTTTTTCTGAAAACGATTTGCTTGGGAGTGTTACCTATGTTGATACGGAGCAAATTATTATTGAAATTGAAAACACCAATATTATGGGGCAAATCTGTGTTGGCAATATTGTGGCCATAGAAACGGGAAAGCGCCATGAGCTTTTAATTTCACTGATTGATAAGGTGACCAGAAAATATATTGATGACTTTGATGATGAAGAATCCGATAAAAATGAGGTAATGGTATCCTCTGCGGACTACGTCAAGGTAAGCATTATTGGAACATACCATTCTGTTCTTGGTGAAAAGCACAATGTTTTCAAGCGTGGTGTCGATACCTTCCCGCAAATCGAAAGCAAGTGCTATTGTGTTTCTGGTAGTAATCTGCAAAACTTTATGAACATCTTGAGCAATGATATTGAAACCGATAAAAGATTAAAAATTGGATCATTTATGATGGATGCTCATGCAGATGCAGTGTTGGATGGCAATAAGTTTTTTCAGCGTCATGCGGCTATTTTGGGTAGCACTGGTTCAGGGAAAAGCTGGTGCGTAGCCAACATTTTAGAGAAAGCAAGCGAACTGAAATACACCAACATTATTGTTTTTGATATGCACGGCGAATATATTCGGCTGGCTAAAGGGCGTAATAAAATTGCTGAAAGGTTTAGAATTGCAGGCCCTGGAGATTTAGATAATCCTTCAAAAGAGGCATTATTCCTTCCATATTGGTTGCTAAACAGAGAAGAACTTCTATCAATGGTTCTTGATCGAAGCGACTCTAATGCTCCAAACCAAGCATCCAGATTTACTTTGCACATTCGTGAGCTTAAAGCTGAGACATTGAAAAACGAAGGCAAAACAGAAACACTTAAAACATTTACAGTCGATTCACCTATTCCATTCGATATTATACGCTTAATTGAGCGCTTAAAAGATGACGATACACGTAAAGGCGTAGGTAAAACTGGTCCTGTTAAGGGCGATTGGGAAGGTAAATTGACACGTTTTATCTCTCGATTGGAAACGAAACTTGAAGATAAAACGTATGGCTTCATGTTCCAACCAATTTCTACATCTCAAGATTATTCTTGGCTTGGAAATATGCTATGTGGCTTACTAGGATATACAGCCGACCAAAAGGGTATAAAAACTGTTGATTTTTCAGAAGTACCCTCTGATGTATTGCCGGTTGTAACAGGAACACTTGCCCGGTTACTCTATAATGTTCAATTCTGGATGGAGCCGGATAAAAGAACTCCTTTTACACTGATTTGTGATGAAGCTCATCTTTATTTGCCAATTAAAGATGAAGCCGATGCTGTTCAGAAGCAGGCCCTCTATAACTTTGAAAGAATTGCCAAAGAGGGTCGAAAATATGGAGTTTCAATTCTTGCTGTAAGCCAACGCCCGGTAGATGTGAGCAAAACTATTTTGAGTCAATGTAACAATTTTATTGTTTTGCGCCTCACGAATGAAAAAGACAAGGGAGTTATAAAGAACCTGCTCCCGGATTCCTTGAAGAGTACTATTGAGTTTTTACCGCTTCTTGATGTTGGCGAAGCACTTGTTGTTGGTGATGCCATACTACTTCCAAGTAAACTGCTCTTGGATAAACCTTTGGAAGATCATCAGCCAATCAGTGCAACTCGAAACTTTTGGGATGAGTGGGATACTAAGATGCAAGACAACAATGCTGTTAATATGGCAGTTGAAGCACTTAGACGACAGAGCCGTTAAAGAAGATGAGGTTAACTAGAAAGTCAAAGTGCCTGGCAGTACGTCCGAGCAATGTCGCATCATATAGTGGGTGGGAAGCC
>CAZUGK010000049.1:0-25298 GCA_964619815.1 uncultured Clostridiaceae bacterium
CCCTTTAACAGGCTTTTTTGTTCTGTTGTTTGCGTCATAAAATCCCCCTTCATTTCAGCCTACATTTCCTATTTTACCTCTTACAGGCAATATTTTCTATATGAAATTTCATGAGAATCTAAGCTTAAAATTATGTATAATGTAAGTATCGGAAGAAATGTTTAGCAGATTATAATATATATATTAAATTACCTGGAGGATATAATGAAGGATATAATTGTAAATGAAATTCAAGCTCTCAGAGAGCAGTTGTCCGGTATAAGCGACTACATATGCAAGAATCCGGAATTAGGAAACCATGAGCTAAAGGCAGTAGATAAGCTTACCTCCTTTCTCAGGGAAAAGGGCTTTTCGGTGGAAACAGGTATAGTCGGCAAGCCTACAGCTTTCAAAGCGGTTTATGACAGTAAAAAACCTGGTCCGTCTGTAGCTTACCTTTGTGAATACGATGCACTGCCGGGCATAGGGCACGGCTGCGGCCACAACATGATAGGAACCATGAGCTGCGGAGCAGCTGCCGGCCTCAGCAAAGTACTTGATAAAGCGGGAGGCCGCATAGTGGTATTTGGCACCCCCGCAGAAGAGACTGACGGAGCTAAGGTGGATATGGCTGCTGGAGGAGTCTTCAAGGATATTGATGTGGCAATGATACTGCATCCTGATGATAAAACCTACGAAAGCGGAAATTCCCTAGCCATGGACGCAATACAGTTCGATTTCAGGGGCAGGTCAAGCCATGCGGCAGCTTCCCCTCAGGAGGGCATTAACGCGCTGGACGCCGTTATACTGACCTTCAATGGTATAAACGCATTAAGACAACATGTAACTCCTGACGTAAGGATACACGGTATAATCAAAGAAGGCGGAAAAGCTGCCAATATCGTTCCCGACAGGGCAATAGCACAGTTCTATGTGAGAGCAGGAAAAAAGAAATATCTCAGTGAGGTTGTTGAAAAAGTAAAAAATGTAGCCGGGGGAGCAGCTCTTATGACCGGTGCTTCCTTGGAAATCAGCAACTATGAGATATCCTACGATGATATGAATACAAACCGGAAGCTTTCAGAAGCCTTCAACAAAAACCTTGAGCTGGCGGGTATCAGTGAAATATACCCTGAAAGGTCCAGCAGCGGCTCAATAGATATGGGCAATGTAAGCAATGTGGTTCCTGCCATTCATCCATACATTGGCATCTCCGATACAAAGATAGTCGGCCATACAGCCGAATTCAGGGATGCGACTCTGACTGACAGGGCTCATGATGCACTGGTTAAAGGCGCAAGTGCACTGGCGCTTACAGGCTATGACGTACTGACGGACAAAGAACTGCTAAAGCGGATAAAAGAAGAATTTGCGGCAATAGGAAAATAAGCACTAACGTGCTCTGCGTCACGAGTTTTCGAGGTTGCGGGGTTGCGAGGAAAACCATCAGTGCATTTCGTGGAATTCCATGTGTTCCGTGCTACCCGTTCCCCTGTTCCTCGAAACCTCAGAGCCTCGAAACCTGCGCACGTAGTGCGCATTATGTTACAAATTATATACAACACCACTGTCGTTTTATGATAAAATATTTATAAACCTTAGTTTATATGATGTCAAATATCCAAATCCTTTAGGCAGGTGATTGTATTGAAGGTATTAATAGTCGATGACGAACCGGCAATTGTTGATCTTATAAAAATAAATCTTGAACTGGAAGGCTTCGATACCTGTGTATGCTATACCGGGCAGCAGGCTGTGAAAACTGCGCCGATATATTCACCGGACCTGATAATACTGGACATAATGCTTCCTGATATCAGCGGATTTGATGTATGCAAGAGCCTCCAGAACCTCAATATTCCAATAATAATGCTTACCGCAAAGAACGATATCAAAGACAAGCTGTACGGCCTTGAGTTGGGTGCGGATGATTATATAACAAAGCCCTTCGACAGCAGGGAATTGACAGCAAGGATAAAGACGGTCCTCAGGAGGATCGACAAATTCACCACCAAGGATGATACCAATATACAACTGGGTCCTATTATGATAAATACATTGGAAAGACAGGTATATATCGACGGAGAGGAAATAATCCTCACGCCTAAGGAATATGATCTTCTGTTGGTTCTGTGCGAAAACCAGAGAAAGGTTTTTTCCAGAGAGAATCTTCTTGAACTGGTTTGGAAGTTTGAATATATAGGAGACAGCCGGACGGTGGACATGCATGTGCAGAGGCTCAGGAAAAAGCTTGGAAAGTATAATTTTTTCATAAAAACCGTATTTGGTATAGGCTATAAATTCGAGGTACATGTATGAAACTGAAACATAAGATTATTGCACTTAATATGGGTGCACTTTTTTTCATGCTCATTATCCTGGGATCGGTTATAACCAAAATAACCGATGACTACAACCTTAGAACTACACTTCAATACCTTGACAACCAAGGTGACTATTCGGCGATCTACATAGAACAATATGTCTTGAGCAAAGCTCCCAACGATTTCGAGGTTCCCACCATCATGAACACCAGCTCCAACTATCTGGCCGCAATACTTAAAGAGCTGGTTAAATGCAGGGTTCAAATTTTCTATGGTGACGAGCTGCTGGGAGACTCAGAGGAATCCTCAGGCTCAAATGAAGCAATAAGGCCGGAAATTAAGGAAACCTTCACTAAAAATAAGGCGTACTATATTACAACCGACAAAAATAGAGTGCTTTATTATGCAGTTCCGGTAAATATAGGCAACAGGTATACCTATTCTTTGGGCTTCATATACGAACTCACAGAAGCGGATAATATGAAGAACAATACAATCAAAATGTTCATTTTTACCGGTTTGTTCATTTCAGTTTTTATGATGTTAGGCAGCACTATCATTTCCAACAAGATAACCTACCCAATCAAGCTGCTGAATGAGGTAACCAGGCAGTTTTCAGAAGGGAACTTTGAGAGCCGTGCCATTGCGGTAACAAAAGACGAGGTGGGCGAACTGTCTGAGACATTCAATTCAATGGCCGACAGCATAAAGGATATGATAACCAAGCTAAGCTATGAAAAGGAAAAACAGAAATATTTCTTCGATAATTTCACCCACGAGATCCGTACCCCGCTTACTACAATTCTGGGGTATACCGAGCTTCTATGGAAAACCGACGACGAAGAAGTTAAAGATAAAAGTCTGTTTTACATCACTTCAGAGGGCAAAAGAATGCTGAAGATGATGGAAAGGCTGCTTGAGCTTTCTAAGCTTAAGAACTACAGCTTTGAACTGAAAAAATGTGATTCAAACCTGAAAAAGCTGGTTGAAGATGCATGTGAATCCATGCAATACAAGATGAAAAGATACCACGCCACCTTCAGGCTCAACCTGGAAGATATCAATTTCAAGGTTGACCCGGACTTTTTCAAACAGGTGGTTATTAACATAGTTGACAATTCCATAAAGTACAGCAAATCTCCCATCATTGATATCAGCTTGAAGAAACAGGATGGTATCAGGCTGGAAATCACCGATTATGGCTGCGGAATAGATCAGAAGAACCTTGTAAATGTGTTCGACCCCTATTACAAGGTCGATAAATCGCACAACAGCCAAACTGAAGGCTGGGGCCTGGGATTGTCCATTGTCAAGGAAATAGTAGATAAGCATGGTGGGAATATTGAAATCAAAAGTGCTCCGGAAAAAGGCACCAGCATAATAATAACCCTGATCTAACTCGTATATATGTTGTGCAAAATATCTAGGAGGTTAAACATGAAGAGACTGATTTTTGCTATATTAATCTTAACAATATTGTTCTCCGGCTGCTCGGTAAAGCAAGGACAGCTTGTTGTCATAGAGGATGAGGACAAGAATGAAACTCATCAGGATAAAAGCGTATATGAGCATCTTAATGTGGAATCCCGCAAGTTTCCCATAGAAAAATATGTTGAAGCGGTTAAAAAGATAGACGCCGCTATGAAGCCCCTTGCAGTATCACCTGACTACAGTTTGGTGCTGGCCTTCCAACCCACGGGAAATGCGGCTGCAGATGCTTTTAACCGAAGGGTCGTATTAGGGAATATGGTGCAGGAAGTAAACCTTTTTGTTGTTACTGCAGAAAGCGGTGAAAGCAAGAACCTCGGCAAGTTCCTTTCCTTAAAGGATTTCCGCTTTGATGAAACAGGAAAATCCATAGCCTTTATTGATGGGAGCAGCAACATTTATGTTTATAACAGCGTGTCCGGACAGCTGCAAAAGCTGGTCACCGCCGAGAAATGGAACTCATACAATACCCTGAGCTGGTCGAAGGATTCAAAAAGTCTTATGATAAATTCCCGTATGGAATTTGATATTGCTTCGAAGCAGTTTATATCAATAGCAGTAGACAGCTATACGCCGTTTATAAAAAGCAAGTTCAGCGACAGCAGTTATATCGTTCAGATGAAAAATAACGACTACAATGATATGATAGCCTTCTATGATTTCAGCAGCAAAAGCTTCACCAGTATTGCCAACGGCATATATATGGATTCCGACAACACAAACGTCATATATGCCAAAGACTATATGAGCGGACTCAATATTGTAAATCTGAAAACTCTGGAAAGCAAGTCCATAGAGAGCGGGCCGATATATTGCTCCTATATAATGAAGTCAACAGGGGATATCCTGTACACCACAATGAACAACGACCTCGACAGCCGCTTCAGGTATATTCTGGTAAAGGTCGACCCTGTTACAATGATAAAGACTTCAACCAAGCTTGCTTCTCCTACCTTTTACATGAGCCCTGCGGAAGATAAGCTTTACTTCATAAGTGCTTTCAGCGGGAACAGCATAGAAATTGATACGCGCGACCTTCGTGTGTACCAGAGTGAAACCATGAACGAAGACACGGATATGTACGGTATAAAGACAACACTGCTCAAAATGCTTCAATTGGACTACAAGTTCAATGATACGTATGAAAAATATGAGGCCAAAGCCAAGGAAATATATACAAATTCGTATGACCCGCTCCCCCAGGAAGCGCTTGAAAACAAGCTTATTGACTTCAAGAGGTATAATATGCCCATACCTACTCACCAGCGTGAGGACCATATACCTCCTACAATATATTTTGATCAGCTAAGCATAACAGGGAATAAAGCCTCGGTGAACCTGGCACTCTACTATATAAATTCAATAGAACTGATTAAATCAGAAGATAAATGGTATATCACCGGTTTTTCAAACCATCCTGCCTCCGCAGAGGTAAAGGACATAACCACTATTGTGAAAAAGCACCTCAACGATGTTAAATATAAGAACCGGGATGAAGCTGTCAAGCCTTGGATTGCCGATGAAGACAACGAATTCAGGGCAGCACAGAGGAAAATAGTCGAAGAGCTTATAAAAAGTGCAGATAAATTAACCTTTGAAGTTGGAGAGATTGAGCTTTGGTCCCTTAGCGACCCTCATAGAGCAGAAAGCCCCGACCGCTCCACTTATGCAAAAGTAAAAATATTGATTAACGACGGAAATAATACTATAAAGTATAAACTGGTACTCTCAAGGGAATATAAGCAGCATTTTGAAATAGAAAGCTGGAATACCGACCCTCTCAGTATTTCTCAGTTGTTCTGATGACTGGTTTCGAGGTTCCGGGGTTTCGAGGTTCCGGGGTTCCGAGGTGTAGGAAACGCGTTACATACGCTCCGCTGTAGGGCTATTCAAGAATCGCCTTGTTTACTGATAATTTGCTTTTGTTAAAATCAACTTCGCCTGGGTATGCTATTACCGAGGTGAAGAAAATGTATCGTGATAGTGATGGTAAAAAAAACAGCGCAGCAGTTATCCCAATACCAAATATGATTAGCGGCGGCGGTGTTATATTTTTCGGGGAAGACCCCGGCTCCATTGATGATCCGGACTATGATGACGAACTTAAAGACGAAAATATTAAAAAACTATCCAGGTAGCATTTCCGGCCTCAAGCTCCTGCGGCATGAAAAGTGTATTTTCCCATGCCGCAGGAAAATACACTTCCCCTTATTTCCTCATGTGCCCTGTACCGTCTCCGTTTACAGCAGCAGGGCACAACATCAAGGAAGTGCATTATTAACACTTGAAGGGGCAGAAAATCAGTTGTGTTAATAAGCACTAATCCAATGTCTTCCTGAATTTTTTCATAGTAATCAGTATGATTACAGCAATCTGGAGCATCAGTATAGCAGTTACCCCAGCAAGGTAGTTAAGCCCGACCCCTTTTACAATTATTCCTCTCAATATCTCCAGGAAATAGGTAATCGGAAAAATGGCGCTTATGGCATAAATGAGCTTGGGCATGGCTTCCCTTGGAAACATAAAGCCGGAAAGCAGCACACTTGGCAGTATGAACAGCATAGCTGCATACATTGCCTGAAGCTGGGACTTCGCTACTGCAGAAATCAGCATCCCCATAGCAAGTGCTCCTATCAGAAATATGGAACCCAGCAAAACCAGCAGTGCAATGCTCCCCTTTACCGATACGCCAAACAGCAGATAGCTCAGAATCAATATTATAACGAAATCATAGAACCCAATCAAGACATAAGGTATCAGCTTACCTGCTATAAGTTCAAGAGAAGTTACCGGTGTCATTATAAGCTGCTCTATTGTACCCCTTTCTTTTTCCCTTACCATCGCAAAAGCAGTCAGTATTATGGTTATGTTCTGCAATATAAGTCCTACTACTCCCGGCACATTGAATTTGCTGCTCTCCAGGGTAGGATTATACATTACCAGCGGCTTTGCACTTACAGCCGGTGAAGTCCCAGCCTGCAGCAAAGCTTTTTTTGCATGAAGCTCCTTAAGCTTTACTGAATGATTGTTTGCAAGTATTACTGAGTACGACATTGCTGTTCTTGCTATTGTAGGGTCTGAACCATCCACCAATATTTGTATGTCTGCAGTCCTGTTCCTTTTCAAATTTCTGGCATAATCGGTCGGAATCACAAGTCCTACCTTTACAGTGCCTTTATCAATGTACTCCTCCACCTTATTGGGAGAATCCACGATTTCAAAGGTTTTAAAGTAATATGAGTTGTTGAACTTCTCTATCAGCTCTCTGCTTTCCGGCGTCCTGCTCTCATCGCAGACCACAAGGTTCACATGGTTTACATCGGTATTTACGGCAAAGCCGAATATAAGGAGCATCATGACCGGCGCCACAAGGGCCATCACCAGGCTTGCCCTGTCTCTTTTTATGTGTATGAATTCTTTTTTGGTTATTGTAAAAAGCCTTTTTAGCTTCATTCACTACACCCCGCCTTCCGGCCTGATGTCTTTCAGGTCTTTGAAAGAAGATACAACTTCTTTGTTGGTCAGCTGTCTCACATAGTGTATAAATATATCCTCTAGATTCTGGGTGTTGTGCTTTTTGTATAATTCCTGCGGAGTATCTATGGTAATAAGGTCGCCATTGTATATGAAGCCTATTATGTCACATATTGAAGCCTCATCCATGTAATGGGTCGTCACAAGCACTGTTATCCCGCCTCTGACCAGCTGTGTTATAGAGTTCCAGAAATCCCTCCTGGATACCGGGTCAACGCCGGCCGTAGGCTCATCAAGAATCAGAAGGCTGGGATTGTGTATAAGAGAGCATCCCAGGGCCAACCTCTGCTTCCAGCCACCCGAGAGGGTGCCTGCCAGGCTTTTCTCCTTACCTTTCAGGTTGGCCATTTCTATAAGCTGCTTCTTTCTTTCCTGCAGCTGTTCTTTAGGTATCATATATATGTTCCCATAAAAGTCCAGGTTCTCTTCCACTGTCAAATCCTCGTACAGGCTGAATTTCTGCGACATGTAGCCTATATTCTGTTTTATCCTCTCTGTATCCTTGACAAGGTCATAGCCCAGCACTTTTCCGCTTCCTGCGGTAGGCCGGAGTACCCCGCAGATCATTCTTATTGTTGTTGACTTGCCTGAGCCGTTGGGTCCCAAAAATCCGAATATCTTTCCTTTCGGTATGTCAAAGGAAATACCGTTTACAGCAGTAAAGCCTCCGAATTTCTTTTCAAGATTCTTAATTGAAATTGCATAATCCATACCCTTCACCCGCTACTTAATATTGACATCCAGCAGCATACCCGGTTTAATGCTGTCCAGGTTATCCAATATCTTTACCTTCACTTCAAATACCAGCTTCATTCTGTCTTCCTTGGTAACTATGTTAACAGGGGTAAACTCAGCTTCCGGTGAAATGTAAATTATCTCGCCTCTTATGTCTTTTCCTTTCAGATAATCGCATTTTATGACTACAGGCTTGCCCAGCTTAAGCTCCGGCAGCACTCTTTCAGGAACATAAATCTTCACCCACAGGTCAGACTGGTCAGTTATTGTCATCAAAGGGCTACCCACGCCAACATATTCACCTTCGCTAAAGCTTATCGTCTCAATAATCCCATCCTTTGCTGACAATACCTTGCTCTTATCTATTGCAAGCTTAGCAAGCTCCAGCCCTTTTTCTGCCTGTTCGACCCCATACTTGGAAGCATTGATGCTTCTTTCAGTGGCCCCGTTTACTAATAGAGCAAGCTTTTCCCGTGCTGCAGCAAGCTGGGATTTTGCACCTTCAACCTGGGCTTTAGCACTTTCCAGCTGTGCCTTTGCACTATCAAACAAATGCTTTGCACTTTCCATTGCATAAGCTGTGGTATTCATCGAATATTCGGCATTTTCCAGGTCCTGCTGAGTTGCAGCAGCATTATCAAAAAGTACCTTTATATCTTCATACTGATTTTTCTTTAAGGCATAGGCCTCCTGTGCAGATTTCAGATTCTGCTCTGCCTGGCCTTTCAAAGCTTCTACCTGCTTCGTGCCGGCTTCTGCCTGACTCAATGCAGCTTCCCCTTGTTTCACCAGGGCCTTCTGAATATTTATCTCTTCTTCCCTGCTTCCTTCCTCTGTCCTTGCCAGCTCATTTTCAGCACTTCCTACAGATAACTCAGATTGCTCCAGCTTTATCCGGTTCTCAGGCGTTTCTATAGTTGCCAGCAGATCGCCCGCCGCAACACGCTGGCCCTCCTGTACTCTTATCTCATTTATCTTTCCGCTGATCTCCGCACTAATGTCTATCTGTTCTGCTTCAGCTGTGCCATAGAAAATGGAACTGCCCTGAGCTCCCGAACTTAGCGATTCCACATATTTAAAGCCCATATAGCCTATAATTGCAATCAGTGCAATAGCTACAGGAATAACAAACTTTTTCCTGGTTGTCATCCCTTACCCCTCTTTCTTAATATAAATTCCGTTCAAAAATACATCCAGTACAATATCCAGCTCCTTGTCCAGTTCAATAGGTTTCTTTAAAACATTCTTTTCAAGGATAATCACCGCCACCATTCCTACCATGCTCCTTGCCGCCGCGTGAGGATCAATAGACCTGAATATTCCTTTAGCTATCCCAAGGATAAAAAAACCTTCCATCTTCTTTATCACCTTGGGTATAAACTGTCCTGTATATTCATTCATAATATCCTCATGGTACTGCAGTTCGTTTATGAGAACCCTGAATGCATCAATATTCTCATTTACCTTCTCTATTCTGACTTTGAAAAACTGCTTTAATTCCCTTTTAGTATCCATTGAATGAATAAGGCTTTGAAGGTCTTCTTCGGACCCGAACATAATACCGGGAATAATCTCATGCACAATTTTTTTCATTGCGCTTCGCAGTATGTCTTTCTTAGTGCTGTAATATTTAAAAACAGTACCTTCAGATACTCCCGAATCCTTGGCTATATCAGCTGTCTTAGTACCGTTATAACCTTTTTGGGCAAAATGCCTGATTGCTGAGTCAAGTATCTTCTCTTGAGTTTCAATACTGTTACCCATCCGCATTAACTACCTCCTTTTTAACGGTGAGTGAGGACTCACTTTTTATTATAGTAATGTTATACAGTTCCGTCAAGGGAGATTATGTATAAGCGCATATTAAAAATAGGTCACACTTTCATGGAGTGTGGCATAGGAAGGGTTCTAAACCGCTCTGTTTTTCTTAAGTTTAATTCACACTCCCGCATAGGGAGTGACTTTCGAGATTTTTAAATATCTAACTAAGGGTGACGATTTCAATCCTTATTTCAGTGGATATCGGTACTTATTCGGCATAGAGACTATGACACCTGAGCAGTTAGCAGAGTGTTTCAATCCTTATTTCAGTGGATATCGGTACTTATTCACTCCTGAGAATGTCGAAATGCTAAGCAGGATCAAAGGTTTCAATCCTTATTTCAGTGGATATCGGTACTTATTCTGCAAAACCTTTCATTCCCTTATCCCTCCCGATTGAGTTTCAATCCTTATTTCAGTGGATATCGGTACTTATTCTTGTATAACACTATAACAGCCGACCTATAACAGACCATGTTTCAATCCTTATTTCAGTGGATATCGGTACTTATTCAACAGACAAGGAGATATAACGCCATGATGGAATTATGTTTCAATCCTTATTTCAGTGGATATCGGTACTTATTCAAAAGCATATGGGTATATAACGGTTGAACAGATTCACGAGTTTCAATCCTTATTTCAGTGGATATCGGTACTTATTCTCCTCCTTTCTATACAGCTTCTTTCTGCTCTTTCCCTGTTTCAATCCTTATTTCAGTGGATATCGGTACTTATTCACAGCTTAGAAACAAACTTGATACAGCTATAACAGAGTGTTTCAATCCTTATTTCAGTGGATATCGGTACTTATTCCTGACTTAATGATATGGCATGACCGAGATATAAACTAGTTTCAATCCTTATTTCAGTGGATATCGGTACTTATTCGAAGTAAGAAGCCTTAGAGCGTTTTACTTAAGGACATGTTTCAATCCTTATTTCAGTGGATATCGGTACTTATTCAGCCTATGATAGTAACCACGAATTTGACAAGAGAGCAGTGTTTCAATCCTTATTTCAGTGGATATCGGTACTTATTCGTACATGCATTATATGGTTCCGAGTCTGGTATTTCAGTTTCAATCCTTATTTCAGTGGATATCGGTACTTATTCCAGCTTCTTTCTGCTCTTTCTTTAGCCGCCGTTTTAGTTTCAATCCTTATTTCAGTGGATATCGGTACTTATTCCCGGATTATGTATTTATTTTGTTAGGCACCAATGATATGTTTCAATCCTTATTTCAGTGGATATCGGTACTTATTCTTGATTTATCCCCCTTTTATTTATTTAGGCTTATACACTGTTTCAATCCTTATTTCAGTGGATATCGGTACTTATTCATATCAATTGTTTATTCGGAGCCTCTGGTGTATGGTAGTTTCAATCCTTATTTCAGTGGATATCGGTACTTATTCGGATAGTCTATAATTACATCAGGGTAATTATCTTTTAGTTTCAATCCTTATTTCAGTGGATATCGGTACTTATTCCCTTCTTTCGCATGTTCAATAACCTCCTTTGCCAAGTCGTTTCAATCCTTATTTCAGTGGATATCGGTACTTATTCTACATAGTCCAGCACTACAAATGTTACTAACACCTGGTTTCAATCCTTATTTCAGTGGATATCGGTACTTATTCAGCAAAAACTGCCATACTAATTGCAATATCTATACTTTTACCTTGTATTGAAAGCTTTGTTTTTACCTCTTCTGAAGTATTTTTTATTAATCTTATCAAAAAAATTCCTCCTCCAAACTGTATCAACATAGTCTTACAATTAACTATTTTCAACAGTCTAAGCATAGTGCCAACCAAAACCTCAATAATTTTTTGACCACAAGAGAACAAGCAGAACTATATGATTATTACAAAAATTCATTGTTTACCAGACCTTTTACTGTTCCAAACCCCCTGGATACAGATTTTCCCAGTCCCATGTAATCAGGAATATGAAAGTTTACCAGGAACTCTCCCTTAAACCCTATCATTTCGTTATTCTTGAAATTAATCTTGCATGGAGCTAGGTTAATATAAGCGTTAAGCTGTTTATCCACTGCATAACCGAATCTTTTGGACATAGACAATATGTTCCCCATAAGAATATTTTTAAGCAGCTTAGCTTTGCCATTATTATCTGCGGTAATATAAGATTTGTAATTCTTTTCATTAAGGCACATCCATGGCGAACAAAAATCATACTTTATCATGCTGTCTGTTGCTCCATACCGGCATTTTACATATGAAATATTCTTTTCGAATATCTCAATATTTGAACCTCCTATATTTACACTGTTAATTTTATCTTCTAAGTGAGCGATTATGTCTGCACCTTCATTTATACCAACTATCACCGGCTTACCTTCAATATCTTTGTATTGTATCAGCGGGTATCGGTAAATATACTTGTCCCCATTATGATTATGAAGTTCATCGTATTCCGGATAATTACTTGCTATAAATCCTCTTATCTTGGGTATATCCCTCCTTGCAACATCTATACTACTAAAAACAATCTTTAAAATTCTTAATTCCATGTTTCCTCCTAAAAAATCTTGTCCCCTTCTTCAAGTATATACCCGGTGTTAATATCATAACTGCTATCCAGCGCATTATAGCCAACATATGCAATGCCTTGCACTTCAGTTTCTCTGACTTTATTTTTAAAAACATTTATTACATTATCATAAAAATCCTTCTTTATTACATTAAATCTCTCTCTTCTTTTTACCAGATCCACCTCCTTTAATATATCAATATATTCTTTCCATATAATCATTGCAGCTTCATCTGATTCAATGAATACTGATACTTTATTCTGTTTGTCGATTAGTTTAAAGTTTCCTTCGATATTTTCAAACCTTAAAGTACTTATCATATTCATCAATTTTCTAGATTCATCCCCACTCATACCGTTATATACATTATTGAAATAATTTTTATTCAAGCTCAAATAATCCTGCTCATATACTAAGTCCTTATCTTGAAGAACTTTATTAGTCATTTCAATTAGGAAGCTGTCATAGACAAATCGGCAATACTCACCGCCTGATTCATTGGTAATATTATACAGATAAACATCGCCCAAGTACTCCCCACGGTATTCCCTATTACACCTGCCGGCACTTTGATTTATCGAATCTAAAGTAGCCATATCGCGCACCACTATGTCCATATCTATATCTACGCCGGCCTCAATAAGCTGGGTGCTGACAACAATTTTCCTTTTCCTGCTTTCCTTGATTTCATTTATCCGTCTTCGCCTTTCTTTAGGTATAATACCTGTACTTAGAAAATAAACCTCAGTATTTTCCAATTCCAGGTCATTAATATGCTTAAAGGTTTCTTGAGCCGCTCTAACTGTATTCAATATTACCAATATGTTTTTGTTATCATTGTCAAATATCATCTGCTGCATTTCAAGTAAAAAGTCGTTAAACTTTAATTTCTGATGATAAATATGTAGCTTTGTTCTTCTAAACACTTTGAAGTACTCATCTCCATTTTTGATCAACGGCTCAATTTCATTTTCGCTAAATATAAGAGGCTGAGTTGCGGTAATAAATATAAAATAAATATTAAGGCTTTCTGCCATAAACTTAAACAGCTTATTTATAATCAGCCAATACTTGTACGGTATTGTCTGAACTTCATCAAGCAATACAATAGAATTCGACAAGCTGTTATATTTGATCAGGCTATCATTACGGTTTGAGAAAACAGTCTCAAAAAATTGCATAAATGTTGTTACCACAATTTGAGAATTCCAGTTTTCTATTAAAAACCGGCCCTCATTGCTCTTAAAGCTTTTCTCTTCATTGATATAGCTTAGATCGGTTAAATGATGATGCTTCAATAATCTGTCATTTGTAACACTTTCTTTTCCCATAACCGTTTCAATCATGCTGCTATAGTCATTATAATTCTGATCTATTATTGAAGTAAACGGCAAACAATAGATTATTTTCATTTCTTTATTTACTTTTTCCTTGAGACTAAGTGCAGCAGCCATTGCCGTCAATGTCTTTCCTGTCCCTGTGGGAACATTTATGGACATGATTCGATTGTTGGTTTTCTTTATAGATTCATTGGCCTCAATATAAATTTTATTTCTTATATCTCCTAAATTCGAACTATTATTTTTAAACTTTATCTTTTTATAATTGTCCACTATGTCATAAGGCAGATCATATTTTATATTCTGCTGATTATGAAATATTGCATCTTCTTTATCCGCAAATATAAGTATAGAAAAAAGAAATTTGAATAATACATAGTCCTCAAAGTCTTGATTGCCATACAGTTTACCCTCATACTCGTCAGCCTCATCTCTAATTTCATCAAGTATGTCAAGTATCTCCGCAGCAACAATTTTTAGGGAAAAGCTACTTAAAATTTTACTAAACTCTTCCTTATCCAAGGCTTCAATTTGCTTTCTAAGAATCTTTTCCTGGTTCTTTATGTAAACACTATCGGATCTTAATTCAATGTTAATATTTTCCAGATTCCCATGATGCTTCTTTACTATAACGTATGCTATCAGTGCAAGCCTCTTATTGTAATCTCTCAGTTGCAAATAAGTATACAGAGCAGAAAGCAAGCCATGACTCTTCAACTCGATATCTACATCGCTTTCTCCTTTCTGCACCATATCCTTCAAATATTTCTGAAAATACAAGGTCCCTTTGCCAAGGTCATGGGTATATCCCATGACCCTGGATATGTTCACAATATCATCCTTGGAATACGAGAAGTTTATCGACTTACTCTTTACGATATTGGCACACCTTTCCCCAACATTTTTTAAATGCTTGTATAACAAAACCTTTGGATGCGACTCAAGTTTATAAGAATACAATTTTTTCACCTTCCGACGTGTTATAGACTTTTTTTGTTCTGCAGCTTATGGGCTTGCAATTTCTTTCATAAAGCACTTTTAAGTATTCTGTCACTTCTCTGTCTACATTCATTTCATTCGGAAGGGTATCTTTAAAGTATTCCTTCCCGGTTTCAAAGCTTATCTTTGTTTGCTCTTTTATAAACGGCAGTACAGAGTCTATTAAATTAACTTCTTCCTCCGTCACTTCAGATAATTCACTCTCATATGCAAAGTTGAAGTTCGCCAAAAATTCGCTCAGTCCAAGACATAATGTATAGTAGCATTTATGGGAAATCAGGTTGTCTCTTATTCGATTATATAACTCTTCATCTTTATGGTTGAAGTATATTCTATATGCGCAATCCTTCAAGAGCTCAGAAGTTACCTGTGTTCTATTCTGAATCTTGCTCATAAACTTTGCTGTCTTTGTATCTATGAGGTTGTATGAAACTCTGCACTTTTTTACCGGCTTCATTATTCTTAATGCAATATGCGCATCTGCTTTGGTAAAATGCTTGAGATATTCGTTTTTATCAATTCCTGCAATAGCAGCCAGCATACCGGTAACAGCCGTTCTCGGAGGAAATGAAAATGTAAGTGGAGAGGACGTGGTATAGAACTTTCTGAATTGGCCGAAATCACCCCATATATCAAAAACCAGACATTTCATCGCTATCATCCTTCTATTTCAAGTTTCTTCGGATTAAATTCCTTAATTGCACTCTCCAGCTTAACACTTGCCCCGTCTAACTTAAAACTCACTTTTTCATCTACTATATATTCAATATTCTTAATCTTGGATCTATGTCGGTTCAATGCTTCAATAAACATATCAATATTTAGTGTAAAGTCCTCCAATCCTCTTATCGCTTCCTCATCAGTCAGTTCAGTCTCTATTTTAATGTTTTTTAATAAATCTCCTATATGGAAGCTTCCTTCTACGTAATTTATTCTTATCAGCACTCTTGGAACCTGCCCTACTTTACTTCTTGATATAAGATTTTTTGTTCCGTTCCAAATAGCCTCCAGCATAAGCTCTATATCTTTCTCGCTCAAATTAGTCTCTGCAGCCGCATGCTCGTTGATTATTCCATAGAATCCAATTAAGCTGTATGGCAGTATGTATTCTTCTCTGAATGTCTTATTATCTTTTCCCTCTCCCGAAGCGAAGGCTCCGGTTCCTTTTATTCTTTTCAGTGATACTTTATGCAATGACCTTCCCATATTAAATTGTACCGGACCAGTGAAGGTAGCTGAACTCTTATCCTTACCGAATTCCAACGGTATCGTTGCGCCAAATAACCTGACATCAACACAATCATTAATTACATTATCTATTACCTTTTCTTTACTATCTCCAAAATCCTTTGCCCTCGTCTTACCATCCTGGACCTCACCTTTATCGTTTCGTATTTCTCTAACGAATACCTCTTTATTTTTATAGTCATGCAAATAATCTCTTACCGTTCTTTTCAGCCTCACATCGGTAACAATATTTATCCCTGTTTCTTCATCTATTCTCGGCTTATTGGAGTCCAAGGGATCCCCGTTAGGATTGTTATCCTTGATATCATATAAGAATATTAATTCCGACCTGTCCATTTTTAACCACACGGTTATGGAAAACTAAAAACCATAACCTACTCCTTTCTCTCATATTATTTCTCAGTTTTTTCTTCTTCTAATTATCTGTATTATTTTCATCAGCCTCATCGTCACTATCGGTACCCTTCGAGGTTTTAATGCTTCTTGACATGCTCATACCCATTGAAAAATAAAAAGGTATATCCAACTCGGAAAGACCACTTAGCTCATTTGACTCCAGCATTAATTCACTTAAAATATTAAGCTCCTCATCATAAAACTCACTCTTGTATTCCGAAAGTTTGTCTTGAATATCCGGAATAAGTTTTTTTATATCCTTTTTGTTAAGCTTCAGTCCTTTTAGTCTTGCTGTAAAGGGTTTTCTATGCTCCCTGTTAAATTGTATATTTAGAAGTCGTTTAGCCAGCAGTCCGGTCATAAATACCGCTTTTCTGTCCGGCCTTCCAAAGAACGGCTTTGCTTCATTAAAGAACGCGTGAAATAGCTTACGTTTTGACGGGTAATCCTTTATATCCCATATTTTATTTTCTATGGACATTTTTATTTCCTCCTCTCTTGACTCAAATAGGTTCAAGTATGTCATAAAGTACAAAAAACCAAACACTCTGAATGTTGCTCTATAAAAGTTATCCTTGTCCTTTTCCGATATATCCCTTTCGTATCTTTTATAAGCATCTATAATATAATCATTTAAGAATGCCATAAGAAATTTATAATCCAATTTCCTGTTGGAAATTATTCGGTCAATTGTATCCAGAAAGTATCTGTTATGGTTCTCTCTATCAAAAATCCTGCTTAGCAGTTCAAAGCTCACCGGCTTGTCCTTAAAAAAATCCATATACCTTATTTCATCCAGGTTGTTGAATATTCTGCTGAATCTGGAAGGAGAGACATCTTCAACATTCAGCAATATGTTTAGCGCAGCATTGTTCTTTTCAACAAACATCAGGTCAAAGCTTATAAGGTTGCTTTCTTTACTCAAATACCTCATGACCTTCTCTTCTGTATTTGCGTAATTTTCTCTAACCGCTTTTATATCTTCACCCTTCAACGACAGATACTTTGTAAGTATCTCCTTCAAATCAGTTTTATAAATCGGCTTAGGTATAAGGTAATACCTCCGGCCATAAAAGGAAAATAACAGATTATTATCGAGATATTTTTTACCCAGCTCAAGCTCTATCGCACATTGCCTGCATATAGGGAAATTCCTCCATGCCTTTTCATAGTCGAAGCCTCCGGAGACATAGCCTATTTTATCTATTGTATAAAATGGAAAGGGGCTTGCCAGGCCATATATTTCTTCAGTTCTATCTGTACATATGCTACATACGGACCTTTCATTATATACGTCTTTCCCATAGGTTTCACTGTAGTGGAATTTCTTTAAAGCATCAAACTCAACCTTGTCCCTAAATAGTTGAAAATCCCCGATATATTTGCGGCCCTGGCATGTGTCTATAGATATGGTAACAAAGCATGCTCCATCTTTTCTCGGTATATTGCCCTGCATTTTCGAAAGGTCTTTTTCTATTGAATCACTATTTTTATTGATAGCCTCATACAAATGCTGTAATTGCTTTTTTTCTTCTTCATATTTACTTCCGGCAAATTTTATGGCTTCATTTACTGCTCTAACTATTTTATTTTTAAATGTAGTTTCTACCTTAACCAATTTGGCTGTTGGCGTAATATCTGCCCCTCTGGAAGATCCGCTTCTATACAGATATCTTTCTTTATTAGAAGAATCGTATTGGCTTAATTCTACACCCTTATAGCTCATTTCACTATTTAAGTCCTCAAACACAATATTTAAACAATTTTTGTATACTCCGGTTGAAGAAACATCTTCAGTGAAGCCTTCAAGCAAGCCCTCCCCCCGCCTCTCCATTTCCTTGAATTCCACTTTACCAATATCTTTCACAGCTTCCATTGCAATGCCTCCAATACAAATTGTTTGACCGCAATACCACTAATCCTCGTCATACACCCCTCCTTCGTATCCGCATACTCCGCAACGTGGTGAATTGCATATAGGCAGCAGCATTTCTTCTCCACACTCATGCTCTGCTGCACATTCTTCGCAAAGCTCTCCCATACCATCCCACATGCATTCAGCGCAAATATAAACTGCTTGGTTATCGCAGTGAACGCATTTGATTTCAGGCGGTAGATTCCGCGCCATCAACTCAATTTTCTTTTTTCTCTTGATTCCCGTTCTCTTTGATACAACCTTCAATTTCAATTCCGTAGTACTGCCGAAATCATATTCATGCCTGAAGCTTGTTCCTACCTCCAATATATCCCACATCTTATAATGCATGGAGTGTTCATCATAATCCCTTTCCGGGGACACAGTATAATACTCCCGATTTATGACGAACTGGCTCAGATGCCCACAGCATTCCAGCCATATATCACGAAGAAATTTATCCAGATCTTTAAGGGTCGCTCTCTCTGCCGATATATCCAAATAGAGCCAGAATTCAGGCGCATGGTAGCCCTCAACCTTTATACAAAAATAATTCTCCGCATTATCATCAGGTACTTTTGCAAAATTATCCGGTCTTTTTTCACAAACATCCAGATGCTTCTTCATTCCCTGTTTTGAAAATATCCTTTTGCAATATTGGCATTTACCTTGACTTGTTTCTGCCATATTATATTTCCTCCTTAATGTTTATATAATATTATATAGTACTAGAATTTCCTCATATTCTTTTATTATGCATACATAATTTGGATATTCAGGGTATATTCTATATGCATACATAACAATAGGTATTGAAACTATAACATAATCTAGTAAAATTCCACCAAAACAAGGATTGAAACTACCCCAGGCAAATATTCCTGTAGCAGCAGTCGGTGCACTTTGCTTTATCTCTGGTAGCTGCAGGATAATAGCCTGTCAGCACCTTTTTATATTCTTCCAAAGTTTTTAGCGCATCAGCTTTCATTTCAGGGGTTATAGATACTTCTATAAGCTCATTGCTCCCGCGGCAATACACAAGGTAGCCTCTTTCAACAGAAACTCTGAACATTTCCTCTATCATAATTGAATATAGAATCATCTGGGTCTTGTAGGTTTTAAAGGTTATATCCTTATACATTGCAAATTTATAATCCAAAGGCGCCGCACTGCCATCCTCATGGAAATTCACTTCATCGACTTTACCCTTTATCATGTGCTTCTCCGATACCAGCGGCACTTCTATAAGCTTCCTGACTGAGCCAATCTTTTTTCTTAAATAGTTCTTATTTGTCTCTTCTTTATTATCATGAAGGTTCCTTCCCAACTGCACTTTGTATCTTTTGTCTTCGTTCTGTCTTATTCCAAGGCATTTCATATAGTATATAAATCTTTTACAGTAAAGGAACTCAATAATATCCGAGGGAGTAACATACCCTACAAACTCGTTAAAAGAATTTGGAGATGATTGCATCGGTTACCAACTCCTTGTCAAAGGCTTGTCCTATAAGGCCACATGCTTTTAATTCAGATTTGTTCATTGGAAATACATATACAGAATCCTTTTCCAAATCTACCAGTCCTTCCATTCTCAGCTTCAGCTCATCAAATTCATTGTCTTCAAGAGTTCCGAGAAACACGCTTTTCTGCACCCTGTAAAGTCCTGCGTTTTTGCATACCTTGGCAACCTTGCTCCGTATTTTGTTGTTCTCAATGTCGTATATAACCCACGTCAGCATTACTATGCCTCCTTCAGTATTTGGTTAGCAATACGGTGGCAATCATACTGCATTATATTCTGCAACTCAATATTCTTTCCTTTGTATTTAATTTTCCCGCTCATTGCCTTATTTACAGCCTCTATAAGCACCTTTTTACCATCTTCGTTAAGGTATACTCCCCCTTCTACCGGATTAAAGTATTCCTCTTTGATCTTTTTCCCGGTAAAAAGCTTGAATACAATTTCATCCATATAGCCCCTGTAAAGCTCTACTATATCGTATACAAGAGCCTGTCTATTATAGTTATCTGTATGCATAATACCGATATATGGGTCAAGTCCTGCAATTATACATGCTTTCTCAACCTTGCTGTAAAGTATTCCATATGAATAGTTCAGCATGCAATTAAAAGCATCTTTAGCAGGATTCCTGCTTCTTCCTTCAAATTTATATTTTTCAGGCATTAGCTGGCCTAACGTCTGAAAATAAACTCTCCCTGCCGAGCCTTCAAAGCCCTGAAGACTATACCTGGCTTCGTCTATATCTGATGCATTCAGCTTTTTGACCTTTTCCTGAAGTTCCTGCACCTTTCCTATTGCATCCCTTATTATACTTTGGCGTTCTTCATCTCTTCTGTTCATTAAGAGATTCTTTAAAAAATCCTTCTGATTTTGAAGCTTCTGTCCTATCCACTCCTTCACCAGATCTAACCCAAATTTGCTATCTTGCAGCATAAGCTGCTTCCTTCTTATAGTTGATACGCTTCCAAGCTTTGAATGCCATACCCTACCGTAAGGTTCTCCATTATATTTCAAAAACACAATATCAATATTGTTTTCTACAGCTAATAATATTGCATCGGTTGATATTGCTGCAGCCGTTGTAATCATAATCTGTTCTACCTTTTTAACCGATACTTCTTCTTTTCTGTCATTGTATGAAATCTGAAAACAATCTCCATTTTTAGATATATAGGTACCAGGGGAATTTATCGTTATTTTCAAGCAAATACCTCCTTGGCAAATATTATTAATATTTTTAACAAAACGACAAATGTAAAGCATTACCATATTCTCTGGACATCATTGAAACATTATATAAGTGTTCTTTAACACCTTGCTCCATTAAAGTTATTGGGTTAATGCGAGCGCATAACATACACTTACTCCCTCTATTCTACCTCATATTTACTTAAAATTATAATACTTCCTTTATTGTATATCAATGTAATCAGTTATATATCGTAAAATATAAGAAAAAAAGTCTAAAAATGACGCTTTCATTGCGTTATTTTTAAACTTTTTATACTCCAAATAAAGCAAAGCAGGTAATTGCCTTCCTTTAATCCTCTGCGCTTACTATTCCTATACAATCGAGTTATTCAGATTGCATGCTTTACAAGTTTTCTGCATATCAATCTATAATAAGATTTTTTAAATATACTATTGCTTCAAAGAATTTTACTGCTTATCAGCTTTCTTATGTGCAAACATAGCACCAACGCACATAATAACAGCAAAGATGATTAAATATGCAACAACCGCCATCTTATGAGAAAAGACAGCAGCAATTATCATGAAAACACATCCTGCCAAAGAAACAGCAGGCATTATGAATCTGTTGAAGAAACTTAAATCCTTTTCCTTTCTCATCATCATAATAAAAATTGGTATATACATTGCATAAATAGTAACTATAGGCAATTCCGAAGAATCAAAGCGGAAGAACCCAAACCAGGAATCTGTCAAATTGGCGCCATAGAAGAAGAATAACCATATGCCGCATAGCAGTAAGCCAAAGATGGATGAATTTGCAGGCATATTTGTCACACTATCAACTTGGCTGAATACCTTTGGCTTTGGTCCGAAGCCTCTTGCTGCCACTGAATAAAGGCCGCGGGTACATCCAAGCATTAACCCGTTTAAAGTTCCCAGACAGGAAATGATAACAAATACAAAGATCAGAGAACCGCCTACAGTTGAGAATATTGTTTGGAATGCTAATTTTGCTGCGGCTTCACCGCCAGCCATCATAACTTCGTTTGGCACTGCTCCAGCCAATCCAACATAATAAAGAATATAAACGAGCATTATAATAAAAGTCCCTGCTACCAGAGCAAGCGGAAGGTTTCTCTTTGCATCCTTCAATTCAGCATTGATACTTGTAGCAATAATCCAGCCCTCATAAGCGAATGCAGTTGCAACAACAGCTGTAAATAACGCATTAGCAGTGCTGACTTCTTCTACTACTGTTGTAAAATTATTTATCGTCATTCCGCTGCTGATGCCTGCGATTGTTCCAACTATAGCCATTAACGCCAGCGGAACAAGTTTTATAATAGTCGTACTTACTTGAAATTTGCCTGCCAAAACCGGTGATAATGCATTTAATGCGTAGCTGCCTATCAAATACAGGGCCGCAATAGTCATACACTCTCCACCGGTAATTGAAAATCCGAATAATACGCCGGTATATCTGGCTGAAACCCAAGCCAGTACGGATGTCAAGGTTGGCAGGTAAATCAATGCCATAAACCACCCGACATAATATCCATATTTTTCGCCCATAGCCGCTTCCGCATAATCCACTACACCGTTTACATACTGATATTTAGTCGCCATTACAGCAAAAGTATAGGCGCAGGAAATCATAATAAAGCCGCCTATTACCCAGGCAATTATACCTAATATGAGATTTCCTCCCGTTGCTGTTAAAACTTTTTCTGCCTTAAAAAAAACTCCACTACCTATAACAATTCCAACAACCATTGCTATCGCCGTAAGTAAACCATACTTTTTTTCAAGTTTTGTATCCACAAGCTCATTTCCTTTCATGATGTAATATTTTAACAATGTTATCATATTAGTATGTTTTTTTACTTAAGGCAAATAATTTTGTATAATTATTCAAATTTTTTTAGAAAGCTCCCATAATAAAGCAAAAATGCAATTAATAAGAAGGCGATTTCTCGCCTTCTTATTAATCCTCTGCACTTACTATTACCTTTACAATTGCATTATTCCCGATTGCATGCCTTATCAAGTCAGCACTTATTGTCGTTCCTTTTTCATAGAGTATATCCTCTATATCTATATCTTCTAAAAGCTGTTTGCCGCACAGATATGCGTATTTTGCATCTACTCCGGGAATATCAAATTTTCCCTCGCTCTGATGCACATTTCTTACCACACTGAGTTCAGAATTTACAGGTTCTTCCTCCTCAGGCTGATATCTGTCGGCCTCCCATTTGATTTTCGGCCCTATTTCCATGGTTATGGCTGCTTCTTCAGCCTCTTCTTCCGCAGTCTCAGATATCAAAGCTTCAGCCGTTTCAGCCTCAAGGTACTGCTCTGCTGTTTCCTCCCCCAGGCACTCGGCCTCCGCTTCACTGCTGCACCCGAAAAAATGCTCCGGATCGCTTGCCTCAAGCTCTGCTTCTTCTGCGTCAATTACAATAACGCTTTCAAAGTTCACTGCTTTCAGCATTTCAATCCTGTAATTCTCAGTGTATATGTAGCGGACAACAAGCTCGTCATCCACCTCAATCCCCTGCAAGCATCCCAAGTGCTTTCCGCTGATGCTGTAAACATCAAGCATGGACTTGAGTGCCTTAACATTCTGTGAGATCAGGGTCATGGCTGTCATATCCTGAATCATGACAGCGTCCCTGCCTATGATTGCATTCTCGACAGGAATGGCAAAAGTGTTCTCCATGTTCCTATGATATATGCCGCTGACCTTATTGCCTTTGATTACGACTCCGTCTACTGTTCCTGCGATTTCTGCTTCATGTATTGCAATAATTGGCTGTTCCAACAGCTTAATAATCAAAAGCCAGCACCTACCCTTCAACGTTTGTTTTTACATCCCTGAACATTCTATAGTACATGCTTCCTACTACATTGTCATATTCACCGATATTGCTCTTTATGCATATGAAGTCATTGGAAAGATACTTGCTCAGATAGTCAAAGAGTATCTTGCTTCCGCCGCCGGCGAATATTATGCTGTCACAGGTTCCCATGAACTTTATCTTTGCAAATTCCCTTATATCCTTGCTTAGCTCATATGCGAAAACATCAAATACATGCTTTACTATACCGCTTGCATCAATGTCTTCACCCTTTTTGCCTTTAATCACAGATTCATGGAATCTAATCGCATTGTCAACTTCATAGCTGTACGGCTTCCTGTCAAGCTTGTCCCTGAAGTTGTTGTACAGTATCAGGGATATCTTCTCATAGCAGTCGAACATGCCCTTTTCGAAGGTGTTTACCCCTGCTACCTTAAAGCCGTCAAATGCAGCTACGTTTATTTGTCCTGAGCCTATATCCCATACTACTGTCTTCATGTCCTCCTTGAACTCTTCCTTTACACTTCCGTCTTCATTGACAGCATACTGGAAGAATGCGGCTATACCTTCAGGACATAAAACAACCTTTTCAATGTCGAACACAATCTCGTATATAACCTGTGAAGGGTTGAATATATTGAAGAACAGAACCTTCATGTTGCCCATGAGGCTCTCTGTATATTTGTTTGCAGACTCTTCCTTATTTCTTGCATATTCTATCAGAGGCTGGTTTACCGTAAGGTCTATTTTCTGGTAGTTCTTGTTGTACTTAGCCAGGTTGTAAGCTATGCCTGCTATCATGCAGAACATTATTACTTCATCTGCTGCTTTTTCCTGGTATCTGTTCCTGTCTCTTATCAGAAGGCCTTTCTCTTCAGCAGCCTTTCCCACCAGCATTTTACCTTTGGATACTCCATCCTGTATGATTTCAACAAACATATTGTTAATATCGAGCTTCGCAGCATCGTTATTCCAGTCTGAAAGGTCGAAGTCAAAGTTCAAACCATAATTCAAATCCTTCTCCGGCTCAGATATGATTGTTGGAAAATCAAAAGGCTTTCTGGACTCCTCCATTATTTTTGTCAATCTGTTTCCACCATCTGCATAAATTTTAACCCGAGACTCCATCAAAAAACCTCCTTATACTCCTTTTCAAATGCTTACAATTCAGACCTCTGCCGCTTCGAACTTTGCTACCAAGATAGCATGATATAGGGCACCTAAAATAGTGCATAGTGCACAGAATCAAGTCTTGCTTGACATTATCAATCATCCTGCCCTATACCGGTATGTATCGCCTATTCTCCTTTCGTTATTGACTTCATCCCTTGTTCATGTTGTACTATGAATCATATCCGCCGTTCAGAAAAGCAGGTCGCTGCAC
>CAZUGK010000050.1:0-22312 GCA_964619815.1 uncultured Clostridiaceae bacterium
AGGAGTGCAAATGCAATGAAGGCCAAAACTCTAAAAGCATTGCACTTACTCGCCCAGAACAAAAGAACTTAATAGATGAAGTAATCCAAATAAGTTCTAAAGTTCTGTACCTGGGAAACCGCTGAAAAACTCGAAAAATTAAAGTTGGTATACCTTATATGGGATTTTACTGCAAAATCAAACACTCTATATGGTGTACTTCGGATAGGCAAGGGTACTTTTTCAGCGTTTTCCCTGGCACAATTGGCCACAGGAGGCTCTGGCTTCTAAAATTCCTGTTTTGGTTCGGGACATTCCTATTTATGCAAATTGGTTATCAGATGGTGAAACTGTTTACAAAGGAAATACTATCTCTGATTTTAAAGATAAGATCTTTCAAATTTTAGAAGGTATACTTCCGAATATAACGGAGAACGGACATCGGCCAGCTTTAGAACGTGATTTGAAAGTGGTTGGTCAGCGGCTTTTAAATATATATAATTTAGCTGGAGTGAAGAACTCGGATGGAGTGACTATATGAAAAAACGATTTCAAGAAAGAAAAAATAATAAATGAAATCTTTTCTAATTTGATAAATTTTCAGTCCTGTTTTATTAGTTGCGGCTTCTGTTGTAAGAATGTTTATTAGACATTTATTCAATAGAAGCTATTTTCTATTTTCAGCAAAATAATTTGTTAATTAAAACTTATAATGTGAGAAAATTTTCAGATTGATTTTATTGGGCTCTCAGATTACATATTTATGATAGTTACTGTAGATATCAATTGAGGAAATATAATGTTCATTAAAAATTGAAATGAGGTGCAAGAATGCTGGTAACAGAAAACTTAGGGAAAAGATATGGAGATTTTTCAGCAGTTGAAGATTTATCTTTAGAAATAAAAGAAGGTTCGATATTTGGATTTCTAGGGCATAATGGCGCTGGAAAGACAACCACAATTTCGATGCTGACAACGCTGATTCTCCCTACATCAGGGAAAGCATATTTAGGTGGCTATGATGTAGTTAAGGACAACCTGAAGGTAAGAAACATGCTCGGTTATCTTCCTGAAAATGTGGCTTTGTATGGAGAACTGACGGCAGTGGAAAATTTGAGGTTTTTCGGAAAGCTTTCAGGAGTGAAAGACGTGGACGCAAGTATCGAAGAGACATTGAAGCTGCTTGATTTTACCGAATGGAAAAATAGAAAAGTAAAAACCTATTCAAAAGGTATGAGACAGAGGATTGGCATTGCCCAGGCAATTCTGCACAAACCTAAAATTCTTTTCTTGGATGAACCCACATCAGGACTCGATCCACAGGGAACAAAAGCTATGAGAGACATCCTTTTAAAGCTTAATACAGAGTGGGGGACCACTATTTTTATGAATACGCATCTTCTGTCAGAAGTAACAAAGCTTTGTACGGATATAGGCATTATCAGTAATGGAAAGCTGCTGGTGGCAGATTCACTGAAAAATATCGAAAAGGTATTTCCCGGAGAAAAATCTCTTGAGGAAATCTACTTTAAAATAGAGGGGGGTAAAAGATGAGCGGTATCCTGACACTGGCTCGAAAGGAAGTGAAAGCAGCTTTTCGGGACAATATATTCCTGATCCTTATAGGATTGTTTGTCTTATTGTCCGTCATATCAGTATATATAGGCTCTAGTACGAAAAACGCAGAACTGCAGGCATATCAGGATATTGTGCAGTTACTGAAAGGCCAGGGGGCAACAAATTTACCTACACCACCGGAGATTTACCCTTTGTCCGTTTTGAGGAACATCATAAGCTATGTGAGCATGATTGGTGCTGTAGTGGCAATTTTCCTGGGCTTTGAAACCTTTAGCGGTGAGAGGAGCAATGGCACTCTGAAGCTTATTGCAGTCAGACCCGTTTACAGAGACCAAATCGTGACAGGAAAATTACTGGGCGGCGGCATGGTCATTGGACTTTTGCTTGGTATCATTCTGATTTTCAACTTAGTATTGTTTGTTCTGGTATCAGGCATAACTCCCAATATAGATGAAATTATAAGGCTGCTTTTCTTTTTTATACTTGCATTTGTCTATATGATGGTCTTTTACATAGCGACATTGTATGTTTCGCTTAAGACCAATGACAGTGCATTTGGTTTCATGCTGATGATGATTATCTGGGTCACAATATCCTTTGTACTGCCACAACTGGCTGACAGCCAGAGGAGCTTTGCCTATGCGTTAAATTCAACGGTGCAGACGGTGACTCAGGTGCCGTCTGACACAGTTGTTTCAAAGACAATCGAGCTATTTTCTCCTGCTGCTCAATTCCAGAGCATTGGCAAGGATCTGCTCCAGGTAGTTCCGGAAAGAGCGAACTTAGGTATGGTTGGATTGCTTCAAAAGCAGATAGGAGCAATGGCCGAGGTTTTCCTGCCGGGATTGGCATTGCTGCTTCTATCCTTTAAAGCCGCCCAAAAGGAGGAAGTGATATGAGAAGCTTAAAGAAGACACTCTTGCTTTTCTGTATGCTCGCAATACTGCTTCTTTTCTCCATTTCTAATGTATTGGCCGCAGATACGAATGGTACTGAATTTTCTGCTGGCTGCAATTTATCTCCGGGAGAAAGCAAAACAGTGCCTCTATTCATTAGAAACGATGATACAGCTGAACATAATTATGAGCTAACCGCGGGAGGGGCTGCAAACAGCTACGAGATATACTTTGCTTCAGGGGGTGCCTCCACTAAGAATGTAATGGTACCATCAGGGGCAAATGCGCAAATTGATTTAAACATCAGCCTGAAAGGCAATGCATCGATAAATGAGGATAAACTGATTGTAAAAGCAATTCGGGATGACGGAAAAGAAAATATAATCAATCTTTCGGTTTTGCTCAACAAAGACTATGTACTTTCTGCCAGCAGCATGCTGGACAAAATCGATGTATTAAACGGTAAGTCCGCAGAATTTACATTTTCAATAACAAACAAAGGCGCAAAAGAATTGAAATCCGTAAAGCTAGAACCGGAACTGCCATATAAATGGATTGTCAGTCAAGGCGCCAATGCCATAACCAGCTTAAAGCCTGGAGAAACAGGAACACTGAAAATGACTGTCGAAGTTCCAAGCTCGCAGGCAGCGGGGAATTTTACAGCCAAGTTTACAGCAGTAAGCGATGAAACGAAAAGCGGCCAGATTAGCATACCGGTAACTGTAAGAGCCAGCTCGAATATTGCCTACTGGATGATAGGAGCCCTGATTTTGATTGCGGGATTTACTTTGGTTCAATTCAAAAGGCACGGAAGGAGGTAGCGAGAAATGATAATTGAAATTGCAAAAAAAGAAATCAGAGACGCCTTTAGGAACAAGCTGTTTTTAAGCATTCTATTCATGCTTCTTATAATGACCATCGTCTCAATCGTCCTTGGCTCATATCAGGTGAAAATTGCCATGAACAATTACAACAATTCAATAAGTTTTCTGCAGTCCCTTGGAAAGACTGAACTGCCGCCAATGCCGAATCTAAATCCAATTTCTGCTTCAAAGGGGTTTGTCAATTATATTGGAATGGTTGGAGCGCTTCTGGCAATCGTGCTTGGCAATACAGCGATTTCAAAAGAACATAAAAATGGAACCATGAGACTGATACTGACTAGAGGTGTTTTCAGAGATGCCTTTCTGAACGGCAAGCTGCTTGGAAACCTAACCATACTAGCTGGAATTACTGTCTTGACAGGAATTATCACCTTTATTTCATTAGTGGCTATCGGGGGTGCCGTGCTTACAGCAAACGATGTCCTTCGGCTTCTGCTATTCTTTCTGATGTCGTTTCTCTACATGGGATTTTTTACGGTCTTAAGCATGGGGGTTGCCACTATTTCGAGCAAAGGAAGCCAGGCTCTGCTTATAACTGTGATTGTTTGGCTTGTTTTATCCTTTGTTTTTCCGCAGATTGGTGACACTATGGACATGGATAATCAAATACCCGGAGGTTTCTTTAGCCAAATGGGAATGACAAGAGACCAGGAGCATCAGGTGCTCCAGAAATTCAAGTTCTATGAAACTCTTAGGGACGGGATCGAAGAAATGTCACCTACGAAACATTACGAAAGGATCAGCTATGCGCTCTTAAATGTGAAGTCGGGCTTTGAGACAAATACTCCTTTGGAGGTAGTCGGCCTGAAGTGGATTAATCTTTTAGGCTTGATTGTACCCAGCGTCGCCCTCTGGCTGCTTTCCTACATCGTTTTTCTGAAGCGTGAAAATATATATCAATCAAACTAATAAAATTTATGGAATATGGAGGTAATGAAGATGAACAAAAAATTAAAATCGAGTAAAATATTGAGGACTGCTTTAACAGGTATGTTGATACTGTCAATCATGAATTTTGGGCTTGCCGGGTGCGCTCCTGCGAAAAGTACTAATCAAACAGCCAATTCTGGAACAAACACTAGCAATCCCCAGGTTGCCGTGAAAGAAAGTTCAGACAAAAACGTTGTAGATACTGATAACGATGGCATACCTGATGATGTGGAGAAAACCTATGGAACCAATCCGCATGTTGCTGATACTGATGGTGACGGTATAAATGACAAGACAGACAAGGACCCGTTAAAGACGGATAATCCAATTAAAGAAACAAGTTCAGCACCACTGGAATTGACGATTAAGGATGCAAGGGTAGAAGACAACGCTACTGCAGATCACCTGGAAATCACCATGACCAACACAGGGAAAACAACCCTGAATAACTTTGATATCTATTACACAATAACAGACAAGGCTGATAAAACCCAAGAATCCTATTATGAAGTACTCAATGGTTTATCTTTGAACTCTGGCGAAGCAAAGACGATTCACTTTGACAATCAGGTTTCGCAGCCCGGACATTATTACGGAAATATGAACGGGCTTTATGGAACCTCTAAAAATGGACTGACTTTTGATATTCAGCTTCATGCAAAGGACTTCAAGCCAATAGAGTTTAAGGTGGAGAAAGCAAAGGGAACCGCTGAGGTTGCAGATTAAAAGATTGAAATTTATGTAAGGAAGCGTATATTATATAAGTGATAAGCAGTAATTATTTAAACTGAAAGTTGGGATTAGAGTGCATAGTGCTCTAATCCCTTTGCTAAGGGGATGATAGATTTGAAGTATAAAGATATCCTTATTGTTGAAGATGATAGAGCAATAGTAAGAATATTGGAGCTGGAATTCAAGCATGAAGGCTATTCCTACGATATTGCTATGGACGGTAAAGCAGGGCTGGATAAATTCCAGAATGGACAATATGGAATTATTCTACTTGATTTAATGCTGCCTGAAATCAGCGGTATGGAGGTTTGCAGAAAAATACGCAAGGTATCGAGCGTGCCTATTATTATGCTGACTGCGAGGCGAGATATCACCGACAAGGTGATTGGTCTGGATCTTGGCGCAGACGACTATGTCACGAAGCCCTTTGAAATGGAGGAATTATTAGCGAGGATTAGGGCTGGGATCAGAAGGGGCAAAGCAAGGACGAGCGAATTAAAATTATTAGAATTGGCGGATCTAAGCATAAACCTTTTAACCAGAGAGGTCATCAAGCAAGGAGACCCCATCGATCTTACAAAAACAGAATATGACCTGCTCGAGTATTTGCTCACCAATAAAGGACTGGTGTTGACGAGGGATCAAATTATTGAACATGTATGGGGTTATGATTTTGTAGGAGACAGCAACGTTTTGGATGTGTATATCAGATATCTTAGGAATAAAATTGATTATCCTTATGAAACAGAATTGATTCACACTGTAAGGGGTGTGGGTTATACACTTAAGGAGTAGATAGAAAAATGGTTAAATTCAAATCAGGTAAAATATCCCATAGATTAACGATCATATACGCATTTCTCTTTTTCGTTGCGCTTATATTGGTAAATGCAGCAACGCTATTAAGCATAAATTATTATATAAATCAAACCTCAGCGCAGCAGCTTGAACTGGTTGATCAAGCGATAGTAAACGATGTGAAGACCTTGAAGGATATTCCCAATATTAACTTAAAGAATATCTCGCAAATAGCTGAAAATGTAGATATTAATTTAGTTTATCACAACAGGCTAATTTATGATACCGGTGAGCATTATAATTTGCCGGCACCAAATATAAGTACAATTCGAAAGACTTTGACAGCTGAATCAGGAGAAAATAAAATAATATATTTAAATGATATTCATATCTTGAACGATGGTGAGAAAATAGGAATTCAGGTTATTAAGGATATGGATAAAGAACAGGACTATCTCCATATCCTGTCCGGGATCATGCTTTTGCTTGACGGGATTGTTTTGGTTGTTGCAATAATTGTCGGCTATATTATCAGCAGAAATGCATTAAGCCCGATTGATAAGATCACAAACCAGGCAAAGCAAATCAGTGCGAGTGATCTTACTGCGAGAATTCATATAGATGGACCGGATGATGAACTAAAAAGGCTTTCGGATACCTTCAACGATCTGATTGCCAGAATTCAGTATTCCTATGAAAAGCAAAACCGCTTTACCCTGGATGCTTCTCATGAACTGGCCACACCGCTTGCTGTTATCAAGGGCTATATTGATGTAATAGACCGTTGGGGTAAGGATGACAGGGAAGTTTTAAATGAAGCCATTGAGTCTATTAAAATCGAAGTGTCAAATATGACTGGATTACTGGATACACTTCTATTTATATCGAAAAGCGATAATGAAATTTTCAAATTAGATAAAACTAAATTTTGGATAAATGACTTGATTAAAGAGATTGTAAAAGAAAGCAAACTTGTAGAGGAAAAACATGATATATTCTGTAATACTTATCCAGAACTTCAGATGGAAGGGGATAGACGTTTAATTAAGCAAATGCTAAGGGCAATTGTGGATAACAGCATAAAATATTCACCTGCTAATACTAAAATAGATATAGGTTACAAAGATATAGATGGTAAAGTTATTATTGAAATATCAGATAACGGCATTGGAATACCGCAGGAAGATCTACCTCATATTTTCGATCGATTCTACAGAGCGGACAAGGCCAGGTCGAGATCAGTCGGTGGCTCTGGTCTTGGGCTATCCATTGTGAAGTGGATTGTTGATATTCATCAGGGAACCATAGTAGCAGAAAGTGAAACAGGAAAAGGGACAAAAATAATGGTAAAATTGCCTCTGGGCATTTAAACCAGCCTTCATCTCTCATAATTTTTTCAGTTAATTCTCAGATTCTTTTTATTTAAATCTCATCTTTTGTCTTTATGATGTAAATATAGGAGGAAAGTTTCTAAATTTTATTAAAAGAAATGAAACATCTGAAATTAGCAAAAAGCATATTTAAAGGAGATGAAAGTGAATGAATAAGAAGATTGCAACATTAGTTTTAGTAGGTGTAATGGCGATTGGGAGTACGGTAGCTGCTTATGCGGCATCAAATAATACGGTGCTTGCAAGCGCAACGACTGCATCAAAAGCAGTAACCGTAGAACAAGCAAAAGAACAACCAAAAGAACAAGCAAAAGAAAATGATGAACATGAACTGACTGCTGCAAACACAAAAACAGCAATTACAGAGGAACAGGCAAAACAGACGGCATTAGCTTCAGTAAAAGATGGGGTTTTTAAATCAATAGAACTTGAAGACGAAGACGGTGTAATTGTATACGGAGTGGAAATCCAGTCTGGTACAAATACATATGATGTAAAAGTAGATGCAAACACAGGTTCTGTAGTGAAAACTGATCAGGATAATGACAAAAATGAGAAAAGCAAGGTTGAAAATGAGTCAAAAGACAGTGACAATGACAATATTGAACATGAAAATCAGAATGAAGACCCTGCAGGATATGAAGACTAAGCGTTAAAAAGTTAGAAAGAATCCTCCTTTATATAGGTGCTCTTATGTAAAAAATGAGAGCATCATTATTTTTAAAAACTTGTTCGACCCCAAGATTATATAGAGGTAAAGCAATGATAGCATTTATTAACAATATAGATTAAACGATATTTTTCTTCATCCAAGCGACATTTCATTCTCCCATTTTAGATAAAATAATAATTATCGCCACTACTTTAGGAAACAAAGGATTAATATGGTTGGGGGGTAGCTTTGATACTTTTAATACAGCTCAGATAATGGGGAAGCAAAAGGGACGGTTCTTTCCGCTTTGTCTAAATGGAATAATATGTAATAATATGGTATAATTGTAATTGGGGGCGATATTATGCCAAGACAAGCAAGAATCCAAAGTCCAACAGGCTATTATCATATAATGATGCGAGGAAACAATAGAGAAAGCATATTCAGTACGGATGAACAAAAGAGATTATTTTTGGAATGTCTCAAAAAGCACGATACAGATCATTCCGTTGATATTGTTGCATATTGCCTTATGGATAATCATGTTCACATCATTGTTAAGGCAGACCCCTTAAGTTTAGCAAAATCTATTAAAAGTATAAATACAAAGTATGCAATGAATTTCAATAGGCAGCGGAACAGGATAGGACATGTATTTCAAGGCCGATATAAAAGTGAAGCAATCACTGATGATAAATATCTGCTGCAAGTAATAAGGTATGTACATAATAATCCAGTCAAAGCAAAAATGATAAAATCATTTAAGGATTATAGTTGGAGCAGCTACAGTGAGTATGCAGATGTAAATTTAATAATCGAAAGTCAGCAGAAAGAGTTCGTTTTAGATTATTTTTCTAACAGCATATAACAATTTGAAGGATTTCATAAACAGAAGGATAATCTAGAATATCTGGAAATAAAAGAGGATATTGTGAGGGAGAGAATGGAAGCGGCACAAGATATTATATCAGAATACTTCACACAAAAGGGATTAATCGAAGCTAAACAAGTAATTAGAAATCCGGTTTACTTGGAAGAGTTAATTCAAAACCTTTTAAAGAAAAGTAAGTTGACCCATAGGCAGATTGCATGCCTTCTATCAGTTAGTAATTATATTGTCCACAATGTTAGTTTATATAAAGATTAATACAAGTAAAAGCAGAAAGAACCGTCCCCTTTGCTTTCATTTATGATTTGATTTCAGAAGCCGGTGTAGATGCAGGCGATGGATTACCTGATGCAGAATTCAAACGGCTGATTCGCAGACAGTATAATGAGGTAAAAAGTATTGCCAACGAGTGATTCTGCTAGTCCTGACGACGGTCATGTGTACAGTTATTTGACGCTTACAGATAAGTCTCAGGCACCGGAGTTATTCAGTTATCGACACAAATGAGTCCTTCTGGTAATATAAGGATAAATATTATCAGGAGGGCTTTTCTTATGGGGAGACCATGGAGAGAAGAGTATAAGGGTGGGATATACCATGTTATAGCTAGAGGAAATAACAAGGAATATATCTTCAAAGAGAGCATAGATAAAGGATACTTCATAGAACAGTTGAAAGAATATAGTGAAATTATGGCTTACTTTTATTAGCGGTATTTCCATATTGTGAAGTGATTTACATTTCACAAATTAATCTTCACTATGTCGTGAAGTATTATTACATTATGATATAATCTGAGTAAAATGAGCTTAATGGAAATATTTCAAGCAGGAAAGAGGTTAGATAACAATGGTTGTATCAAAGCAGTATCAATCTGATGTTGAGTCGATTTTGGCAAAGTGACTTATCATATTAATTTAGCAGGGGGATAAATCTATGGAATATATATCAAGAGAAGATGCTGTTAGCCTAAAAGATAAAATAAAAAGAGAATCATGTGCCAGACACCCGACTTATCCAGCTATTGTAACGCTTTAATCTAATAAGTGGATAAGTTTGGTGCGTGACACTAAGGACTACTTCTAATTACAAGGAGAAGAATTGAATGAAAGATTTATTTGCAATCGGAGAAATGTCAAAGTTGTTTAATATTAATATAAAGACCTTAAGGTATTATGATGAAATCGGGTTATTTAAGCCAATATTTGTAGATCATACAAATGGCTACAGATATTATTCAACAACGCAGTTTGAGCAGTTAAATACAATAAATTATTTAAAGGCTCTTGGCATGTCCCTGAGCACAATAGATTATCATTTAAAGAAACGGAGTATTGATAATATTGTTGAGTTATTTGAAAAACAGAAAAAAATAACGGAAGAAAAGATAAAAGAGCTTGAACATATTAAACAAAAGCTTGATAACACAATAAGTCAGATTAATTATGCAAGACGATATGACAATTTAAATGTAATTCAAGAGCTTGAATTTAATAAAAGAACAGTGATTCTATTAAGGCAAAAAATAAGATCAAACAACGATTTGGAATTATCCGTCAGGCAGTTGGAAAATACGGTGAATGAAAATGCTTCTATATTTAATGGGAGAGTGGGACTGTCAATTAACAAAGAGAAATTGAAAGAAAGAGTATTTGAAGAATATGATTCTATCTTTATATTTACAGATGGTAAAAGGCATAACAGAAAATTCCTGAAGGTGTTGCCGAAAGGTGTTTATGCTACTATTCGATTTAATGGAACTCATGAGAGTTCTCCAAAATATTATGACAAACTAATTAAATATATTGAAGAAAATGAATATGAAATCATGGATGATTCTATAGAAATAACACTGATTGACTTTGCCCTAGCTACTGAAAAATCTGAGTTTATAACTGAAGTTCAAATTCTGATAAATAAGCATTGACCCTCCAGCCGCTGGAGGGTTTATAATTTTAGGTATAAACTTGTTGGGGGTGCATTTTATGGTATCAGAAAAAATGTATGAGTTAGGCAATAAGAAATCAGCTATAAGAACTATTTTTGAATATGGAAGAGAAAGAGCAAAGATAGTGGGGGAGGATAACATATTCGATTTTAGCCTAGGTAATCCAAATGTTCCGGCACCGGAATACATTAAAAAAGCAATTCTAGAAATTTTAAATACTCAGGATCCATGCAGCGTTCATGGGTATACGGTCGCACCGGGAGACTTGGAAGCCAGAGATTTAATAGCAAAGAGTTTAAATAGGCGGTTTGGAACAAATTTATCACTGGGAAATCTATTTATAACTGCAGGAGCGGCGGCTGCTATAAGTATTTGTTTTAAGGCATTAAGTGAGGTTGGGGATGAATTTATTACCTTTGCACCATATTTTCCTGAATATAAATGCTTTGTAGAAGCTGCAGGGGCTAAGCTCATAGTTGTTCCGGCCAATATCAGCGATTTTCAGATGAATTTTTCAGAGCTTGAAAAAAGCATTAATGAACATACAAAAGCAGTTATCGTAAATTCTCCTAACAATCCGAGCGGAGCAGTGTATTCAGAAGAAACAATTATCAAATTGGCGGAATTATTGAAGAGAAAAGAAGAGGAATACAACCATCCCATATTTTTAATATCGGATGAACCATATCGTGAACTTGCATATGATAATGTTCAAGTGCCTTACCTGACAAAGTATTACAAAAATACTTTAGTATGCTATTCCTACAGTAAGTCTTTTTCACTGCCCGGTGAAAGAATCGGTTATATAGTAGTTCCTAATGAAATAATTAAATTTGATGTTGTATTTGCAGCAATTGCCGGCGCAGCAAGGGTCTTAACTCATGTAAATGCTCCATCCTTATTTCAAAAAGTAGTGGCAAGATGTGAAGGCAGACCTGCTGATATAAGCATTTACGAAAAGAACAGGGAGTTATTGTATAAAGGCTTAATTGAAGCAGGATACTCATGTGTAAAACCAAAGGGTGCTTTTTATTTGTTTCCGCAAGCGCTGGAAGAAGATGATGAAGCTTTTTGTGAAAGAGCTAAAAAGTACGATTTATTATTAGTTCCAGGAAGGAATTTTGGCTGCCCTGGTTATTTTAGAGTATCATATTGTGTTCAGACTTCAAAAGTTGAAAGAGCAATTCCACTATTTAAAAAACTGGCGGATGAGTATAAATAATTGCAATGAAAAGGAGAAATAGTATGAAAAAACTACTAACAGGGAACGAAGCCATCGCACGTGGGGCTTGGGAAGCAGGAGTCAAATTTGCATCTGCATATCCAGGAACACCAAGTACAGAAATATTAGAAAATACTGCTTTGTACAGAGAAGATATTCTGGCTGAATGGGCACCAAATGAAAAGGTTGCACTAGAGGCAGTTATTGGAGCTTCCATTGCCGGAGCCAGATCTTTTGCAGCGATGAAACACGTAGGAGTAAACGTTGCTGCTGACCCGTTATTCACCTTTGCATATACAGGGGTAAACGGCGGTATGGTGCTAATAACAGCCGACGAACCGGGACAGCACTCATCTCAAAATGAACAGGACAACCGCAATTATGCTAAGTTTACAAAAATAGCTTTGTTGGAACCCTCAGACAGTCAAGAAGCAAAGAACATGATGAAGGCAGCTTTTGAAATAAGTGAAAGCTTTGATACTCCGGTCTTAATGAGAATGACAACCAGAGTGTGTCACTCCAAAGGAATAGTAGAATGTGAGGATAGAGCAGAAGCAGGTATCAGGGATTACGTAAAGGATGTTAAGAAATACCTGACAGTTCCAGCTCATGCAAGAGCATTGAGAGTTAAAGTTGAGGAAAGACTGCATAGACTACTGGACTTTTCAAATACTACAAGTTTGAACTTCATAGAATGGAATGATACAAAAGTAGGTGTAATTGCTTCAGGTGCGTCATACAGCTATGCGAAAGAAGTATTCGGAGATACTGTCTCTTATTTGAAACTAGGATTTACACACCCGCTTCCGACTGAAAAAATCAAAGACTTCTGCAGTAAGATTGAAAAGATTTATGTTATTGAAGAAAACGATCCGTATATAGAAGAACAGATTAGGATATTAGGTTTTGACTGTTATGGTAAAAACCTATTCCCACCATATGGAGAGATGACTCCCGATGTTATCAGACAAGTAGTCTTTGGCAAGACCAATTCAACAATTGAATTTGATGAAAGTAAAATAGTTTCCAGACCTCCAACATTATGTGCGGGTTGCCCGCATAGAGGCTTCTTCTATGAACTTGGAAAGAGAAAGGATGTAATGGTAGCCGGAGATATTGGGTGTTATACTCTAGGTTTTGCGGAGCCATACAATGCAATGGATCACAATATATGTATGGGTGCAAGCATAAGTGCCGGTCATGGAGCGCAGCAGGTGTTCAATATGAAGGAAAACAATAAGATGAGAGTTGTTTCTGTGCTTGGAGATTCAACATTCTTCCATACCGGAATAAACTCACTTCTTGATGTAGTTTATAACGGAAGCAATACTGTAAATGTAATATTGGACAACCGTATTACCGGTATGACAGGACATCAGGAGAATCCCGGCACAGGATATACACTTCAGGGTAAAGAAACAATCGAAGTAAATATAGAAGCCTTAGTTAGAGCATGTGGTATTAAGAATGTCATAACAATTGATCCGAACGACCTAAAGGCTGTAAAACACGGACTTGATTGGGCGCTTAGTCTCGATGAAGCTTCAGTAATCATAACAAGATGGCCATGTGTGTTAAAGAAACTATCTAATGAAGATAAAGAAGAGTTTAAAGGAGTTTTCAAAAGCAAATGCTCTGTTGATTTAGAAAAGTGTGTAGGGTGCAGAGCCTGCATAAGAACAGGCTGCCCGGCTATATCTTTTGATAAGGTGAATAAGAAAAGCAGTATCAACCCAGATTCATGCGTTGACTGTGAAGTATGTCTTCAAGTATGCCCAACTAAAGCTATTGGAAAGGTGGAAGCATAATATGGTAAAAAGCATTTTCTTGGTAGGAGTAGGCGGACAAGGAACAATACTTGCAAGCAAGCTGCTTACAACAGGTCTTGTGGAGGCAGGTTATGATGTAAAAATGAGCGAAATCCATGGTATGTCTCAAAGAGGAGGCTCAGTGTCTTCTCAAGTCAGATATGGTGACAAGGTGGAATCTCCTGTAATTGAAATTGGTGGTGCAGATATATTGGTTTCCTTCGAAAAGATGGAAGCACTGCGATGGCTTAAGTACTTAAAGCCAAATGGAAAAGTTGTAGTTAATGACTACGAAATAAGTTCTATGCCAATTCTTTCCGGAAAAGCAGATTACCCGGCAGGGATAATTGAAGAACTGTCCAGTAAAGTTCAAACTACAGCAATAGATGCTGCAAAGAAAGCTGCAGAGCTTGGGAACTCAAAGGTTATGAATGTTATACTTCTTGGCGCCATTATAAAATCAATGGAACTTGAGCATATAGACTGGGAAAAGATTATCAGGGATAATGTTAAAGCTCAATTCGTAGATTTAAATCTAAAAGCGATTGAAACTGGGATGAGCTTAGTTTGATCATATGCTGGCTAAAAACCTGTCCTTACTTCTGGATACCGGCTCACACAATAGTTTTCTTACTACCAAATCAGTATAGGGTACTGGTTTCAGCATTTTTATCTATAGCACTCGGCCTTTTACTTGCAATTGCTAAAAAAGGTAAACAGATTCCTGAAGAGTCTGTAGCTTAATACAATCATGTAAATTATTTTAGGGAGGAGATAGAATGACTCATAAAATTTTAGCGATTAATCCTGGCTCTACTTCAACCAAAATTGCTTTATATGAAAATGAAAAGGAAGTATTTTGCAAGACATTGGAACATCCAATAGCAGAGCTTGAGAAATATAAAAAGGTTCAAGACCAGTTTGAAATGAGAAAAGATGTAGTTCTTTCATTTTTAAAGGAAAATGGGTACGATGTAAATGATCTGGCTGCTGTGGTAGGAATAGGGGGAATGCTTCCACCGGTAAAGTCAGGAGCATACAGGGTTAATGAAGTAATGGTGGATCGTTTGAAAAATAATCCTATAATAGAGCACGCATCAAATCTAGGTGCACTTATAGCCTATGAGATAGCAAGTTCAATAGGGATTCCATCATATATATATGATTCGGTTAGAGTTGACGAATTGAAAGATATAGCAAGAATATCAGGAATGCCCGATTTACTAAGAAGTAGTACAAGCCACGCTCTAAACTCCCGAGCAATGGCTATGAGAGTTGCTAAAAAATATGGTAAAAAATACTCAGATATGAACTTTATAGTTGCTCATTTAGGTGGCGGCATATCACTAAGTGTTCATGAGAAGGGACGCATGGTGGATATAATTGCGGATGATGAGGGGCCATTTTCTCCTGAAAGAGCAGGAAGAGTACCATGTAAAGCACTTATTGACCTTTGTTATTCAGGAAATTATGATAAAGCTGCGATGAATAAAAAGTTAAGAGGCAACGGCGGAATAAAAGCATATCTTAATACCGTTGATGCCAGAGTAGTTGAAAATATGATTAACGATGGAGATGAGTACGCTAAACTGATTTATGAGGCAATGGCCTATCAGATAGCTAAAGGAATAGGCGAACTTGCAACTGTAGTTGGGGGTGGCGTAGATGTTATCATTATTACCGGGGGCATTGCATACTCTAAAATGATGACCTCTTGGATCAAAAAACGTGTGGAATTCATTGCAACTGTGGAAATTATGCCAGGTGAAAATGAAATGGAGTCTCTCGCTTTAGGTACTTTAAGAGTATTAAATGGAGAAGAAATAGCTAGGGATTATGTTGAATAAAGATATACTAAAGCTCCCTATAACCCAGGTGTTAAGGGAGCTTTAGTATATCTTTATTCATTTCAATATTATCACTCACAGTGCAAAACTTTCTACTGAAACAATTTATCACCGGATTCAGTGATACTACAACCGGAACGTCCTCTGTTTATACTAATCATCCCTTTTGAATCTAGTTCTGCCAAAAGCTCTCGGATATGCATTTCAGAAACCTCAAAATAGAGCTCTGAGAAATAGTCCTTAAGACTTCGACGTCCTTTCTGGCCATCATTCTGACGATTTTCTCGTACGCATTTCAAAATTAGATATTCGATGAGTGAAAGCTCGTGGTTGTATCTTACCTTTGTGAAATTCTGTTCCTTCTTCAGATAGACTGGTAGTGAAGCAGCTGAAATAGGTCCATCTGTAGCGACCAAAATGTAGTCAATCAGATTTTTAAGTTCCCTAATGTTGCCCGGCCATCCATAAGACTCAGCGAAGGCTTTGAAACAGCGTTCTATGGGTCTATCGGAACCAGCCATTTTCATAAAGTAGTCTGTCAGGATAGAAATATCCTGCTTTCGCTCGTTTAGTGAGGGCAGATCAATTTTAAACACATTAAGTCTGTAGAACAAGTCTTCACGGAAGCGTCGTTGCCTTACCATTTCATTGAGATCTACATTGGTTGCAGCAATGATTCGTACATCAATACTGATATTTGTACTGGAACCAACCTTGCGTATTTCCTTTTCCTGTAGCACTCTCAGGAGACGTGATTGAAGTTCGTAAGGCAACTCAGCAATCTCGTCGAGAAATATAGTACCGCCCGTTGCTTTTTCAAAAAGCCCAATGGCGCCTCCGCGTCTGGCTCCAGTAAAGGCACCTTCTTCATAGCCGAAAAGCTCTGACTCGGCTAATTCCTTTGGGATGGCAGCGCAATTTACTGTGACATAGGGCATGTTGCTTCTTTTGGAGTGATTGTGTATGGCACTCGCCAAAAGTTCCTTCCCGGTGCCGCTTGGCCCCCCAATAAGCACGGGAGCGTCGGAAGCTGCAATCCGCCGACTGAGCGAAAGACATTTCAATAGAGAACGACTTTCTCCCTTGATATCGGTAAATGTATACCGTGCTTTTTCCATAGGTCCAGCAATTTTCTTGTGAAGCTTCTGCTGTGTGATTTGTATGTCCTGATAAAGATCAAGGATGAGTATCCGGCCAGAGCAATTGTTGCGGTTCTTAAGAATAAAGGAAGAAAGAACTAGATCCCTACCGCTGCATTTTAGAAGCTCATCGGAAAAAACATCCTGGGATAACAAGGAGCTGACACTAGGAAGAAATTCCTCGAGCTGTGAAATTCCTTGATACATGATTTCTTCTCTTCGACAGCCTGCAATCTCACAGAATCTCAGGTTGATATTGGTTATACGATTTTGGAGATCCATTACCAGAACTCCTTTTGGGAATTCATTGAACAAGACGTCCCATTGCAGCGATAGATTTGTTGCCTGATCAAGAAGCCGGTCGATGCTATGAAGGAAATAAGGTACTTTTAGGGCCTGGCTGCGAAGGATGCCCTGTGCCTTTGCGACACCAATGTTGAAATAAGCAATGATATCCATCAGGGTGGCTATAGAAAGAAGCCTTGGGCCAATCAATACAGTTTTAGCTTTTGTGCTGGGTACAAAGTCGTAAACATCAGGTGTAATCAGGTAATCCGCTTCAGGTAGTGGACCTTTGTCCTTATACCAGACGTGAAATGTAATGTTATGAATACCGTACTGATAGATCTCAGTCAGGGTTTCAAGGGCCATATGGTTGTCGAGATTTACTATGACGGCACTACTACCTGCAGGTAGAGCCTTGATTATATCCATTCCTTCTTTTGATATTGTCCTTTTGGCTATAAGCACAGGACACTGGCATTTGATATAGGGCAGCATTATATCCAAGGCAGAAGGTTCGTATGCCAAGATAAGATCTGCATCAAAAATTGGCAGCACGGGTGTTGTATCAGGAGTATGGCTCGTGATTATGAAATCAGGACCCAGAATGGATTCGAGTTGTGTCTTTATGTGATTGCCGCTGGCTTCATTAAGGGAGATTGTACTTATCTTGCATGGCATAATATCACCTCGAAATCAGTCTAACAAAAATAAATGGGATTGTAAATAGATGATCACATAATATTATCCCATTTATTTGATCGTATTTATAATTATAGATTTCTGAAACATTGATACGAGTGGGTTAAATGGCTTTCTACGTTTTGGCATATGATTTGCAATAGAATAATACAGAAAGGAAGGTTAATATTATGAAATTCAAAATCGGGATTGCGCAAACAAGCGTTTCAGCTGACAAACAAAGAAATCTGAAGTATGCAAATGAAGCTGTAGAAGAACTAGGCAGGAATGGTGCTGACTTTGTAGTTTTACCTGAAATGTTCAATTGCCCGTATAGTACTGAATACTTTAGAGGTTACAGCGAAAAGGCAGGAGGTGCTTTTTACAGCAAGATATCCGAAATTGCTGCTAAGAACAAAGTATACCTTATTGCCGGTTCCATACCAGAACAGGATGAAGCAGGCAGAATATACAATACGTCTTTTGTCTTTGATCGAAATGGCAATGAACTTTGTCGACATAGGAAAATGCATCTTTTTGATATTTCTGTTGAGGGTGGGCAGCATTTCAGGGAGTCGGATACTTTTACAGCAGGGAATCAGGTTACGGTGTTCAGCACAGAATATGGTGTCATGGGATTATGCATATGCTATGACTTTAGATTTCCCGAGCTTGCCAGGCTCATGGTTTTGAAAGGCGCAAAAGTGATATTCGTTCCAGCTGCCTTTAATATGACGACGGGTCCAGCTCATTGGGAAATCCTTTTTAGACAGAGAGCAGTCGAAAATCAGGTTTATACAGTTGGGGCAGCTCCAGCGAGGGTGATGGATAGCGTTTATGTTTCCTATGGGAATTCCATGGCGGTATCCCCTTGGGGTACTGTACTTGCAAGATTGAATGAAAACGAAGGGTTAGCCTTATTTGAGGCAGATATGGACGAACTATCGAGTATAAGGCAGCAGCTTCCACTATTACAGCATCGCAGAGCAGATATTTACAAGGTCACTAATATTAAAAAGGAGAATGGGATATGAAATTAATAAGGGCAGAACACTCGGAAAAAAGCCAGGGGCATTATTCGCCAGGCGTTATCAGTGGTAGATTGTTATTTGTTTCAGGACAACTTTCTGTTCATCCGAAAACGGGTAAACGACCAGAAGGAGGTATACAGGAAGAAACCCTTCAGGCACTTATAAACCTGGAAACAGTGCTCAAAGCAGCAGGCATTGATAGGACAAATGTGGTACAATGCCGAGTTTATGTGCCGGATGTTGCCTATTGGCCTGAAGTGAATGATGTTTATTCGGCATTCTTTAAAGATCATAAGCCCGCCAGGGTGATTGTTCCAACAAACAAGCTTCATAGCGGCTGCCTGGTTGAGATAGAGGCTATTGCTGAGATGGATGAGGAGGTTAGATGATGAAATCACACTATTCATATATAGACACACCTGCGCTTCTGATAGATCGGGAGATTTTAGAATTAAACATTGACAACATGCAGAAAAAAGCAGATTTGCATGGGATTAAGCTCAGACCTCACGTCAAGACCCACAGGATGCCTGAACTGGCTTTGATGCAAGTGGCAGCAGGCGCTTCGGGCATTACTGTGGCAAAAGTTGGTGAAGCTGAGGTCATGGCAGAAGCGGGCATTACGGATATTTTCATCGCCAATGAAATTATTGGGAATTCAAAACTCGAACGCATCAAATCACTATGCAAAAAAGCCCGTGTTATTGTTGGTATCGATAGCTTGATCGGCATTAGACAAATAGCTGAGGTATTCTACAAAAGCAACAGTCAGCTTGAGGTCAGGATTGAGATCGAGGTAGGCGAGGAGCGGTCTGGGATAATAAAAGAAGAAGATTTTAGAGCGCTTCTAAGTGAATTGAAAAAGCATGATTGCATTAAGTTAGAAGGTATATTTTCCCATGAGGGTCATACTTACTTTGCAAAATCTGCTATGGAATGTGTTGAGATGTCTCAGGAGAGTCAAAGGAGGACTTTGAAATTTGCAGAGATTGCTGAAGGGTCAGGTTTCGAGCTTGAAACTGTGAGCATAGGGGCGACACCATCCTTGCTTCATACGGGTATCTTAAAAGGGATCAATGAAATCAGGCCGGGTACGTATATCCTTATGGACGATTCACAGGCAAAAGTAATCGGAAACTATGAAAGATGTGCGGCATCAATACTGACTACCGTAATCAGCAAGCCCACAGAAGAGCGCTTGATAACGGATTCTGGTGCCAAAGCTCTGACAGCACAGCGGAGAATGGTTGGAATAACTGCTAATGCGGGCTTTGGACATATCAAGGGCACGGAGGATAAATTTGTAACTGATGTATATGATGAGCATGGGATCATATATGATCAGGAACTAAGGGTATTACTGGAAATTGGCGATAAGATAGAAATTATACCAAACCATATATGCCCAACCTGTAATCTTTATGATAAGGCCTATCTGGTTTCAAAAGGCCAAGTAGTAAAGGAAATACCAATACTTTGCAGAGGAAAATCACAGTAAGGAGGGTTCGAAATGAGTACGATTTGGCCATATAAAACGGAGTATGAAATAGAGGAGAGCATCGAGGCTGACGTGTTAGTTCTTGGTGGAGGCATTGCTGGCTGTATGGCAGCAATCGCAGCGGCAAGAAAGGGAAGCAAGGTCGTTCTGGTAGAGAAGGGTGCGACTATGAGGAGTGGTGCTGGAGGTTCTGGTTGTGATCACTGGGAATCCGCGGCTACCAATCCATGTTCAGGTGTCTCTCCAGAGGAGCTTACAGCAGCTATGCTTGATGATAATGATGGTTTCAATAATGGAATATCACACTATATAGAATGCAGGGAAGGCTATGATAGGCTTTTGGATATCGAAAAAATGGGTGGGAAAATCCGTGATACGGAGGATGAATTTATTGGTGCGGATTTTCGGGATGAAACAACAAAGCTGTTGTTTGCATATGATTATGCAAATCGCTATACGATCAGAATATGGGGTACAACATTCAAACCTGCGATGTACAAGGAGCTTAAAAGGTTGGGGGTTAGAATCGTTGATAGAGTGATGATTACTTCACTTCTGACAGAAGACGGAAGAATTGGGAGTAGATGTATCGGTGCCACCGGTATACACTGCAGGACTGGTAAATTTTATATTTTTAAGAGCAAGGCCAGTATTATGGCTATGTCAAGACCTGCAAGAGTTTGGCTCTTTTCACCGGATCACTCCGGGCTTAGCGAATTCCGACCAACACAATGCATTGGTGATGGCCATGCTATGGGGTGGAGGGTCGGAGCGGAATTCAACATGATGGAAAAATCTGTGACAGCGCAATTTTCTGCTGCAGGGAGAAGTTATCCACCCTATGGTGCGGGCAACAATCACAATACATGGTATCCGGCTTCGATTATTGATGCAACAGGCCGTGAAATACCGTATCTCAGCCGGGATGGAAAGGAACTTACTGATGTAGCTGAACGGTTCAAACCAGCTGATTCTCAGGCGTTTTTCATGAAAGGCGGGAATATAGAAGAGGCCAAGTATGCATATCAAGGTCCAGAAACCTTAGATCTTGCAGAGGCGGTCATGCAAGGATACAAGCTGCCTTTCTATGCGGATCTGACTTCCCTCCCAGAGTCGGAACGAAAGATTATCTGGGGCATGATGGTAGGGGAAGAAGGCAAGACACGGATACCGGTTCTTAAAAACTATACAGATGCAGGATTTGACCCAGCAAAGCATGTTTTGCAATGCTATGGTACAGGCTGGACATCAGCAAGGTTTCTGCCGGATGAAAGGCAGCTCTTCGGGCTTCCAGGCGGATTCATGAATGACTGGAGGCTAATGACAAACCTTGAAGGACTCTTTGTTGCAGGTGATTCACTTTTTGCCTCTAATTGCTTTGGACATGCGGCATCGACAGGATATTATGCCGGGAGGCATGCAGCAAAATATGCAATAGGTCAGGATATGAAGGAGCCGGAGAGAAGTCAGGTTGATAAGGAAAAGCAGCGTGTCTATAGACCGCTTATGAACGATCCTGAAAACTGCATCGGCTGGAAGGAACTCAATATGGGAATAGCAAAGAATATGCAGAATTATTGTGGAGGCACGAAACATGATGATTTGCTAAGGGTCGGACTCAAGCGTTTGGAGGAATATGAAAAAGAGGTCGTGCCTGAAACCTTTGCCTATAACCCCCATGAGCTGGTCAGGCTTCTGGAGGTATTTGACATCCTTACGGTAGCAAAGATAATCGTTAATGCAAGCCTGACCAGAAAAAACAGCGTAAAAGCACTTTGTTTTGACAAGATACCAAGCAATGAACCAAATAAGGTCAAACCTGAAGAGGAAAACTGCTTTATTACCATAAGAGAAACCGACAATGGTATTGTTAGCAGGATGTTGCCCCTTGACTACTTTGGTGACTTGAAATACAACTATGAAAAATATAATGAAGATTATATAAGGGAGGTCCGACATGAAAGAATGTACTAAAAGGCTACTGGCAGAAATGCCGGCTTCAAACCCCATTATCTATGACAGCAGTAAATGTATTGGCTGCAATCGCTGTGTTGAGATTTGTCAGGTAGATCTGTTGGTGCCAAATTCCCAGAAGGGATGCCCGCCAATTGTGTTATATCCTGGAGA
>CAZUGK010000050.1:22322-25035 GCA_964619815.1 uncultured Clostridiaceae bacterium
ATGCTGTGTTATGGAATGCCCTATTGAAGGAGCCATCAGGCTGAGGCATCCACTGATGAATCAAGTTCATTGGGTAAATAAGGAAGAATTGATAAAACAGTCAAAGGGGGAGGAATAAAAATGTTGAAGGAACTCACACAGGCTTTTGGTGTATGCGGGTATGAAAATGAGGTAAGGGAGATTATAAAGAAGGCAGTTGAAGGATTAGCTGATGAGATTATGTCCGATGCATTGGGAAATCTTATTGTTCATAAGAAGGGCAGTGATCCCGAAAAAAAGAAGATTATGATGTCAGCTCATACCGATGAAATAGGACTGCAGGTAATCAAGATAGAAGATAATGGAAATATCAGGGTGAAACCACTTGGGCATCACTGGGTTCCAACGACTTACATGTCTCGTGTAAGATTTAGGAACGGAGTCGTTGGAACTGTTTCCAGTATCATTCCTGTTGAACAGGTTAAGGAAAACGATAGTACTAAGCTATATATTGACATTGGAACTTTTACAAAAGAGTCAGCATTGAGACAGGTCAAGGTAGGTGATGTCGCATGTTTTGAAGGTTCTTTTGAAGAGCTCAAGGATGGAAATGTTATGGCCAAAGCATTGGATGATCGTGTAGGCTGTCATATCCTGATTGAGGTCCTAAAAAAGGTTGAAAAACCAATAAATGATCTCTATTTTGTCTTTGCAGTACAGGAAGAACTTGGGCTTCGAGGCTCACGGACAGCTGCTGCCAGAATTATGCCTGATATTGGCATCGCAGTTGACGTCACACCTGCCCATGACCACCAGAATGGCATGGAAGGAAGCAATGCGCTGGGTCAGGGTGCTGCTATCAAAGTATCTGATACTTCTGTCATTTGTGATGAATATCTTATCTCGGAAATGGTTGATTGCTGTGAAGTAAATAATATCAAATACCAAAGAGATGTGACCTACGTGGGCGGTTGCGACTCAGCAGCCATCAACCAATCTGGCGAAGGTGTCAGAGTTGCCGCTATAAGCGTTCCGAGCAGATTTGCCCATTCGCCCAATGCAATTGTCAATATGAAAGATGTCGAAGCATCTATTGAATTGTTACAAAAATACATTAACAGGCGATTTGCATTCTAGTAATTACAAAGGATCGTAAATGGAGGAGCTTATATGTTTGACACATATATTAAACAGAATGAGAAGGAAATGCATGGCGCGCTTCAAAGACTGATTCGAATTCCGAGTATCAAGGGTGATCCGGAAAAGGGAGCTCCTTTTGGAGCGCATGTGGCAAAGGCATTGGGTGAGAGCCTGAATATTGCTTCTGAATTGGGATTTAAAACCAAAGGACTTGATGGATACATCGGTTATGCAGAATTTGGCACCGGCGAAGACTATGTTGCTGTGCTGGGACATGTTGACGTGGTTCCGACTGGAGATGGCTGGACAATTCCACCCTTTGAAGGAAGAATCCAAGATGGTAGGGTGTGGGGTAGGGGCGCTATGGATGATAAAGGTCCACTTGTTGCAGCCCTGTTCGCGCTTAAAGCCATTAAGGAATCGGGGGTAAAGCTTTCTAAAAAGGTTCGTATTATTTTTGGAACTAATGAAGAAAATGGGTGTGAGGAGATTCCCTATTATCTTGACAAAGAGGAATGCCCTGTTGCAGGATTTACTCCGGATGCCGAGTTCCCAGTGGTAAATATGGAAAAAGGTGTGTTTGTCTTTGAATTTTCTATACCTGTAAACTGCAATCATGAAAATAGGTTGTCCCTGAAATTGGAGTCGATAAAGGGCGGACATAGACCAAACATGGTGCCAGATACTTGCGATGCTATTATCAGTGGAAGCTCCGAAGCATTGACAAAGCTTTATGCCATATGCAATAAAACGGATAGATGCTGTGCTTACTTGGATATGGATAAATTGGAATTGTCGATAAGCACAATGGGAATTTCAGTGCACAGTAGTACACCAGAGTTGGGTGAGAATGCTATAACTAAAATGTTCCGTATCATGGATGGGGTAGTAGCTCATATAGAAGTTCAGGAGTATTTGGAAGCAGTGATATGGGCGATCAGGCAGTTGGAAGCGCTTTCAGGGAGAGAGGAGAGCTGTTTTGTAACAACTCCAGGGCTTACAGTCAATATAGGAACTGTAAAGTTCGACAATGGGTCTCTGCGTTTGACTGCTGATATTCGTTTCCCCGCATCAATTAAAGGAACAGATTTACAAGAACGATTGGAGACCATGTTTAATAGTAAAGGTTTAAGTATACTGAAGTTGCTTATGAGTGAACCGTTGTACTACAATCCTTCACATCCAATGATAAGAAATCTTCAGAAAGCTTATGAGCAGGTAACGGGCAATGAAGCAAAACTAATTGCCAAGGGTGGTAGCACATATGCTAAAGCGATGCCGAATATCGTTGCCTTCGGCCCGCTTTTTCCAGGACAGCCTGATCAATGTCATAAAGTTGATGAGTCGATTGCCGTAGAAGATCTTTATAAGTGTACGTTGATTTACGCTGAAGCTTTATACAAACTGGCAAGATAAGACTGGAGCTATTTACAATTGCATATCTATAGCGCAGTCCATTACGGTGAACCGTATCACAAGTAAAGACGAAAACAGCCCGAAGGCATTGCGTGTCAATGCTTTAGGGCTGTTTGTACGTATATTATTATGATTTATATACGGTAACATCCTATCCTTATGATATAATCTGGAGTAA
>CAZUGK010000051.1:0-4503 GCA_964619815.1 uncultured Clostridiaceae bacterium
AGTATCTTGCTTGCTTGTGCCGAAACCGCAGAAGAAACTGATTTTGATGGTTTACTCAGAACCTATGAGCATATTGTGGAATATCAGAAATGGAATAACATTGCTCATCTACTGATTCCATCTGTTGTAGAAAAGGGCGATATTCTGCATACGGATGCACTTCAAAAAGCAGAAGAACTTGGACTTGCTTTAAAATAAGCATATTTTTTTCGTGATGCTATGAAAATTCATTATCGGAAAGGAGACTGATCTAAATTTCGATTTATGCGTCTTGGTAGGCAAATAGTTTATAGTCTTTCAGAATTGTATTTTTTGCTTCTAGACATTGCAAAGGCATAAAGAAACACGCTGTTAAAAATGATGGTTTGAAAAGTCGCAAAACTAATTGGAGCAATCTTTTCTAGCCATAGAGGCGTGATGATAAGGAAGCTTTGAACAAGTATGATGCCAAGAAGGGCATGTTTAACGGTTGCTTTGTTAATTGATGCGCCACCGACAATGAGGGCAAATGCAGCGAGTAAACCGATATTCACATGAGAACCGTAGTTATTTAAAAATCCTGTGTTCTGCAAAAAGATGATTTGACCCCATGACGCAAGAACAGTGGAGATAACGATAGCAGTGATTCTAACTTTCGATACGTGATGATCAGAGTCATTTGAATTTTTCTGATTGAGACCAACTTCAAGAAAAGCTTGTCCCATTTTGGTGCGAGTAATCAATAGATTGAATGCGACTAACAAACCAATGAGTATACCTGTGATCAGTGGGAATTTGACGTCTTTTAGAGCACTGATCTCTTTTGGAAGGACATCTATGTACATAATCATAGCACTGCTGATGATGACTGCAATGGATAGGATGATACTGGAATGAACCCGCGTTTTATTATAGTTGATTGTGTCTTTCTTCATACGATAAATGCTTAATGCAAGCAAAATAAGTCCTGCGACGATAAGAAGAAAGAAGAACGGCGCTTGGAGCAATCCGTCAATTGAGTGACCCAGTGTATGATTAAGGTCAATGCCATTCTTTAAACCTGAACCTTTTGTGAGTAATAGTTCTGAAGCGGTAATGGGAATAACGGTACCTACAAGATAGAGTATAACGAACTGGTATATTCCATTTCCAACATACCCGACAAACAATGAGGCAATCATCTCGTAACCACGGGCTTTATTGAGTACCACACCTGCTAGGATACCAAATAGTATGGCAAAAGGTGTTGCAAAGGCTACTGCTGCAAGTAAACCAACAAAAACAGATAATCTCCAGTTGACTACCATGATAATGCCAATCTGACCAGCTATAGCGCCTATGCCAATACTGAAGTTGAAACCCATACCAGCCATTACTGGGATGAGTAAAGCGAGCACCAGAAAGGCATTTCCTATAAAGCCTTGTATCAGCTCATTCATAATTGACAATGGAGCCTGTTTTGTCAAGAATATTCCCATTAGCACAACAACGGCAAAGATTATAGGGACACTATTTCCTTGAATGCAATCTTTAATATTTTTAGCACTTTTGCTCTTTGAGTTTTCATTCGTCATCAATTATCGCTCCTAATTAAAGTTGTTTTTACAACTTCATTTTTATGGTGGATATAAACACTAAATAAATTGTAACATACTAAAGTGATATTAACCATAAAATTGGAAATAGACAAATCCTGTGAGAGTTTATGGTGCCAGGCAGCACTTTGGCAGTTATTGCATAAAAATCCTCTACTGAGAAATTTCAGTAGAGGATTTAAAATTTTCTCCTACTCCCTAACCACCAAGGCCACGGCCTTACAATGCGTTGAGGATACAAAAAAGATGCCGCTTGAACCTGATGGGGCCTTGGCGGCAAGGTATCCTTTCAAAAAGTCGGTAAGATTCTCTTTCACTTATATTGTATCACTCTCGTAGTTAAGTCACTTTCAGTTTAAGGGTTTTAGATACAAGTACAACTATTTTGCATGAAATAAGCGTTGGAGATGGAGATCCCCAACGCTTATTATAGAACCTTATAAGGGCCAAATCTGATATTACATTACACGTATAGGCCAGCGAAGTAACCATCTTGCGTGGCGTCGATAAATTTGGCGGGTTTTTTTGCATCGCCGATGACGTTGACGTCATAGCCGGCTTCTTCCAATTCTACAACTAATTCGCTTCCGACAGATCGTTGTCCTACAGCCAAGACCGTCAGATCGGCGTCAATGGTCTGCTCTTGATCGTCTTTCACAAAAGTGATGCTGTCTGCAGCAATGGATTTGACAGTGGCATTGGTGCAGACGTTGACATTCTTTTCCGCAAATTTAATTTGCATGTCGATCATATGAATCATTTCTAAGCCGTTAGCGATGGAAGGTAACATTTCGATAATGCTGACTTCGTTTTTCTTCTCCAGCACCATCTCTGCCACTTCGCAGCCGACGATGCCCCCGCCGATAATAGCCACCTTCCTGCCCGAAGGAACGGGCACGGATCCAGCCAAGACATCCCATGCCTGTACGGCATTTTCTACTCCGGGTACGGGAATACTCAAGACGGGTTTTGCGCCTGTGGCAACGATTATCGCGTCGGGATCGATGGACTTTACGACGTCCAAAGTAGCTTCGCAATTAATTTTAACCTCAACATGTTGTCGATTCAGCTCGCCGATGTAGTATTGTCTTACATCATCGATGGCATCTTTGTTCGGAGGAGCTGCAGCCAAGAGAAGCTGACCGCCGAGGATATCCGTTTTCTCCAGCAAGGTCACCTGGTGGCCGATAGAGGCAGCGGTGATGGCCGCTTCCATGCCGCCAAGGCCACCGCCGATTACGAGAACCTTTTTGGAGTCATTGGTCTTTTCAACACGGCCGATATCAAACTCGCGTCCAGTGCGAGGGTTGAGGGCACAGCCTACAGCAATACTGTCAAATAAACGGTTTGTACATCCATCAAAGCAGGAAATGCACGGTCTGATTGTCTCTGGTTTGCCAGCTTTTGCCTTCTTCGGCCAATAGGGATCGCAAATTAAGCTACGTCCCATGACGATGATATCCGCTTTTCCATCAGCAAGGACCTGCTCGCAAAAATCAGGTTTACGCAACTTACCTACTGTTCCCACGGGGATCGATACCGCTTTTTTTATCGGCTCGGCAAGAGGTACGCGGTCACCTTGCGGGTATTGTTCGGTTTCCATACAAGTACTGATGACAGTATAGTTTCCTCCACTGACGTCGAGATAGTCACAACCTGCCGCTTCAAAATGCTTAGCAATCTCTACACATTCTTCTTCGGTCAAGCCGTTGATCACCCATTCTTTGCCAGGGATGCGGGCAGAAATGATAAAGTCGGGACCACATACTTTCCTGATCCCTTTGATTATGTTGACTGGGAATCGAACGCGATTTTCCAAGCTGCCGCCGTATTCATCCATTCTGGCATTCGTCGCCCTCGAGAGGAACTGATTGATCAAGTAACCATGGGCGGCGTGCAATGATATCCCATCACATTTTGCGCATTTGCAATTATAGGCGGCATCGATAAATTTTTGTTCCAGCTTTTTAATTTCTTCGATGGTCAGTTCATGTTGGGGTCCCATCGCTCGATAAGCCTTAATGAGCATATGTTCCGAGTCGATATCGGATACGCAACGGGGCATATTGCCTTCTATGTTTCCAGCATGGGTCTGCGCACCAGCGTGGTGGATCTGGGGAATTAACATGCCACCGTAATGATGGATGTTTTCCGCCAAACGCGCCCAATTTTTCCGATACTTTTCGTCATCGATGCGCGCAATATTTTGCTCTGGCTTGCTATAGGGATAGTCGACACTGATAACGCCTGGGGTAACGATGGCGCAGCCACCTTTAGCATATTCGGTATAATATGCGATCATCTGTTCGCTGATGGATCCATCGGGATTGGCCATACCTTCGCCCATAGGGGCCAAGACTATACGGTTGCGCAGTTCTCTTCTGCCAACTTTAAGTTTGCTAAATAAATGCGGGTAATGTTTCATCTCAACACCATTCCTTCCTATATATTGATACTATAGATTGACGTTATGGGTTCGAGGATAAGGAATGACCATTATAATATATATTCCCAATTTACACAATTTACCCCATATAAACCCTACACGTCGTCATCAGCGGTTGCCTGATTCACTGATTATCGTCAATTGTACATGCAAGTCAGTCAACCACTCATCTCGATTGACCTATGTCAGGCGTCCTCTCTTTTCAGTCAACCACAGCATCCCTCCTTTATACCATGGTGGCAGGAATACAAATTGCAGTCTGTCTTTATTCTCTTGCAGAAACGGTTTAAATAGCTTTACATGGTGGATGCAAGCATTATCCAGAAGCCGACTTCATCAGTGGTATAGGTTGTGACAATCTCCACCAGCTTGGATTCCTGCTCACTGGTGAGCAGGCGGGGTGCACCGGGACTGCAGCGAAGAGCCAGACCCCCACCGGCTTTATATCTGGTTACATAGGTGCCAATAGAACGCACCTTATAT
>CAZUGK010000051.1:4513-24986 GCA_964619815.1 uncultured Clostridiaceae bacterium
ACCATTATCATAACTTAGCATAAAGGATTAACCAGGTTTACTGTCAAGAAAATATTAAACCTTTATAAATGCTTAACGCCGGGGCGCGTTGACAATAAAATACCCCAGGAATTGGCCTTTGTGATCAGGTTCCTGAGGTTACGTTACATTCCGGCTAATTTCAGTTGCTCAAGTCCTGCTCCAGAATACTTTTTCATATAGCATTTCTCTGGAAGCGTCTTGGACCAGGGGAGTTTTCTGAACAATGTTTTCTCAGATCCTTGAGGCTGCAGGCAACATAATTGAAGGAAGATGCCGTTGCTGAAGAGATCAAGCTGAAAGGCATCCCCGCCACGATACTTCAGTCTAAATTGCTGGCGGAAAAATATGATGCCAGTCCATTGAAGCATTCTGGCCTAAGCAAATACCTCCACTCAGATTTATGGAGATATTATTTCATAACCGTCAACTCCTGACCATAGCCTTCACATTGAGCACTTACAATCTTTTTATGGGAATCCAGACTTTGTCTACGGCCATGTACTCTTCTTTCGTTTTCCGCATGAGTCCAATTTGGACAAAGATATCACCGCAGATGACATAACCTTTACTTTGGATGAAGTCATATATATCAGCAAAGGTTGCAGAATTTAAATGTTGTGTATAGGAGGCCACATAGTAACCTGTGGCACAAAGATTGGACTCGATTTTGTGAGAAAAGTGTAGGTTCTCCAATTCAAAAGCTACTGCGTCTTCCTCCCAAATGCAAAAGCCACATTGAAATGGTAGGTCCTTCTCTTTCAACGTATCATCAAACGACAAATTTTCGTGATCTATCACGAGGCCGATGAAAGTATAGGGTATTTGTGCAGTCCATTCACTGGCCGCCGACAACGCTCCCGGATCTGATGATAGTGTAAAAGAGTCAAGATAAGGGCTTATCTTGACAGTCGGTAATGGTTCAATCCTAAACTCGTCCTTATGTTCTTCGTATTCCATAAGAGCCCTTTTCCATCTCTTTATCACAAAAAGATTCCTTTGTTGTCGAATGAGCTCTCTTTCCATCCCCGCGATGCGCTCATCAAAACTTTTGGTGATATGCAAATTGTCGTGATGATTTAGTAATTGCGCCGTCTCCTGTAGCGAAAAACCTAATTTGACATATTGCCTAGCATAGGCTAATGCATTGAAGTCCCAAACGTCATATTCTCGGTATTGGTTAAACTCGTTTCGCTCTGATTGTAATAGGCCATTGTCTTCATATTTGCGGATGCACTCTTTCGAGATTTTAAAAAACCGGGCTAGTTGTGTAATACCATATTTAATCATCCGTCTCCCCCCGATCAATAAACACGGCATGTCGCCACACCTTGCATTAGCATATGGCGATACAGCATAACGGCGTGGCGTAATCCGTGAGTTATGTTTATATCGTATCATAAATCAGGTATGTCATCTATGAAACGCCCCAAAAAATGGAGGTAAAAATTGCAGTTTTCAGGGTTATTTTTAGCCCTTTTTTTGCGCTGAAACAACTACATATAGTGGTCAGCCCACCTCATTTGCCATCAGAACCACAATTCGTCATCAGAACTACCGCTTCCACATGCCTTGAGGATACAAAAAAGATGCTGTTTGAGGCTGTTTGTCCCTTGGTGGAGAAGTATATATTTCTTCATTTTGCTGTTTAGTACTCTATTAATCTTTGCAATTTACGATCATATTTATTATCATTAACATTTTCTATCCTATTAGTTTTTTCAACATCTTTAGAAACTCTTTCCTCTCGTTTTCCGAATCCAAACGACCTAGCAACATATCCACGATCTTTAGTTCTAGTTCATAATGCTCATTAATCGTCTGTTTACCATAATCTGTCAATGTTATGAGATAAGATCTTAAATCTCCCTTACAGATAACTCTCTCAATCAATCCGCTCTTTTCCATTCTCTTAATTGCACTACTCAATGTACTTGGGCTAACAGAAAGCTTAGTGCCAATATCTTTCAATATCATTGTTTCATTTTCTTCCAATAATCTAAGTATATTTACATCAATTATCGATGCACCTTTTAATTTCTCTGTACACACCGTTATATCGCCACTTATCATTATCTTGTGCCATAACTGTGCCAGTTGCTCCGAATTCTCGTTTTTACTACTCATACTTTTTCCCTTCTAAAAAAATATACTTGCTACATATTTTGTTGCTTTTTCTTGATTATAACATTCTAGAGGGTGGCTCTCAATCGAAATATCGACAGTATCACTGATTTCACTTGCGCATAGATAGAAATGCGACATAAAAATTCCAGCATCAATTCTACTGTTACCTACCAGAAAAAAATCTGCTCTTTTCTCTTTAATAATAATTCTTACTGGTTGTCCATTATTTGATGACGGTGCCAAAATAGACATTTTTACTAACGCGGCAATCTCTTCATCCGCTTTCACTTCAGAGTAATTCATCCAGATTTCTTTAATATCTTTCCTTTTTGTGCTTCCAGCTATCTTTCTAAAATTATTATTTAAAAATCCGCCATCCTGCTCTACGCCGAATGCTATTGCCACACCAATCCGTTCTTTTTCCTTAATATTAAATTTTAAATTTAATGCCTTTCTGTCAAAAGTACCTAGCCAGCAAGTTCCATATCCAGCTGATGTAAGTTTCAGCACTTCTGGTTCCAATGCGAATCCTAGTTCTTGCATTCCTTGATCATTGTCACATATTCCGATTATGCAATATGGTGCGTTAATCTTACCAACTCCCCATAAAAAACCTAGTTTAGCAACTTCTGTTTCATCTTCAGCCGTCAAGATTTCAAATCTCACCCTGGAAGTTCCGAATTTTGATGTGTATTTCTCCAAATCCTTCTGTATTTCTTTTAGAATATTACTTTCAACACATGTATCCTTATACCTTCTCACCGATTTTCTTATTTGTATACTTTCTTTTATATTCATTATTTCTCCTTTCGCAAATTACGTCGTTCGCAATATATAACATATCTAACACATAGCAAGCTAATTGTCAAGCATAATCAAAGGACTAATATATCAGTTCTGTTTCCTTCATTGCTCTTCACCTAAAATTATATTGATTTATCCATCGGCTGCAGCTTATTTGCAGTCGAACTGACTGTTTTTTATATAATTTATATCCGGACAATAGACAAAAAAGCCATCCCATTCAATTGAGATTACCTTCGCTTTAAGCTCTATTTTTTTATATACTCTGGGTAAGATCAGAAAGGCCTTTGCGTTTCGGCTTCATACCATCAGCCAGTTGCAATCCAGTCAGCATTTCCCTCAACGTAATTTAAAGATCCTTATCCGTGATGTCAAAGAACACACCGGTAAAAAAGCCAGTTGGGATGGCTCCGTATCATCTTTGTATAGGTTCTTATCTGAAGTTCCAGGCTGCGTAACTGCGCTGGCCCGTAGGTACTGACCCGGCATAAGCGGCAACTCTAAGCTTTTTATTCTATTTAGGTAAAGCCGGTATAATCCTGGCATTTTTCATTTACGCTCCTTCATCATCTATGTAAAATGAGGTATCACATTAATATTCTACCAAATAGAAAAGACGTGAAAATATCCTCTCACGTCAAAACACGTTTTTATCTTCAATTCTGCAAAGCTTTGAAACTTCAGTGTTTTAGGTTCAGCAACAAGATTATCGTCTCCACATGGATGGTGTGTTCTAGTTAGCATATAGAATAGTACTAAATCTTGATCATTTCCTTCTTTAATGCTTCTATTGGATATACATCTTTCAGTTGAAGACTAACTATTTTTCCTGCCCATTTATTTAGCTCCACTAGATTTATTTTTTCACTTGGCAGGTGATTTTCTATCTCCCATGAAATATGGATAAGAAACTCGTTTATTTAGCTAATTATGCTTCTATCATGGGTTTTTGCGTATTTTATATACCCGCAATTTTCCATGTATCTTCTTACTTTATCTGAAGCAAGCCCCTCAGCCATAAAGGTTTCTTCAATTGCAGATAAGACTATTCCGTCAAACTTCTTGAAATGCTCTGTTTTCAATCCATACAGCACAATACAATATCGCGTTGCATTATTCATTAATATAACAGCTTTACGTCTATCAAACACAAATAAATTCGCATGCCAATCATAAAATGGTTCATAATCAATATTCTCTACCGTTTCAAGTTGTAGTCTCATAGCATCAGCTAATTTCTTGGTGCATTCTATTAACATTAATCTTCTCCCCTTTATACAAGAGTCCCTATAAAAAGAGGTAATTATTTCTAAACTACCTTCCCCTAAACATTTCTTAATATATCATTTAACTGGTCTTTCAACTTTGGTATATCATTCACGATAGTAACCCAAACATCTCCCATTTTTAAAGTTTGATATTTATGAGCAGTAATGTCTCTCATTCCTGCAATAGACTTCCATGGAATGCTGCTATAAGTATTTCTAAAATCTTCAGTTAAGCTCTTAGTGAGTTCTCCAATATTCATAATTGTCATACACACTGCTCTTTTGGTTCGCTCATCAGATGAAAATTTCTCTAAGTCATATCCAATGATAAGATCCTCAATGACTTCAATTTCTTTGAATATCTTGCTGATTATTTGAAAATCTCTATTATTCATAGATATCAACGACCTTATCAATTTTAATTAAGGAACCCTCTTCTATTGGTGCATGTATCAAGTCCACTTCCTTCTTTAATTTGGATTCCATTTCTTCCTTTATATCAGAAAGCATAAATAGCGAAACATTAGGTGCAAAGAACTCCACTATCATATCAATATCACTATCATCTTTTGCGTTTCCATCAGCATAAGAACCGAATAAGGAAAGCTTCTTTATCGGATATTTTGCTGCAATATCAATAACTGAACTTTTAATTTCAGAAATAGTCAACATCTTAGCACCTCCCAAAGTATACTAATATCTTAATTTGATTATACCATATTTCCAGGTCTTATAAACATGCTATTTGCTTTCTCTACTCCCTAACCGCCAAGGCTACGGCCTCAACGTGCCTTGAGTGCGTAATTCTGACGACCGTCGAGCCTGGTACCCCCTTGGCGGCAGCTCATATTTCACAAAAGATCTTTCTAAAATCTCTTTTATGAAAGATTTCTATTGGCTGACAAACCAAGATAATTCATCAGATCATACACCTCAGTGCAGTTGCTACAATTTTACTAACGCAAAAATTGTGCGCAACAAAACTTTCAATCAGCGTTGTGATTTAAAAGCTTTATTCTGAACAATTTATTTAATTGTTAACCCGTACAATATACTCCTTATCAAGGAAACGTTCCAAACATTCCGAAACCTGCGCCGCCCATTCTGCGCGCTCGTAAGGCTCAGCATCGCCAGACGGTGCGGGAATGCCAGCCAAGATATCGGTGCTCTTTCCTTTACCAATGTGCTTCGCAAGATGTTTGCATAAGGTAGAGAGGTACTTGCTGATATCGCTCAGAAGTTCTTCCATTGATGGCATAAGTATCTCTCCTCGTTTTCGCTTATATTCTCTTGAGCAAACCGGCGACTTCGACATGCTGTACAAATAATGCACAACCGCCGATACGCTCTTCCGCCCAATAACCTTATCGTTCTTGATAGCATTGCTTCGGAGCAAAGTGTTATGAGCCAAATATATCTTTCAATTATTCAGTTTGATCCTCTAAATTGGTGTTTTAGTTTGATAACTGAACATGTTAAAGCTGAAGCAATGAGACTCAGCAGCAAATAAGCGGGCAAATATGTTATTGAAACAGGTGAACCAATTAATACGGTAATGAATGTAATTACTGAAGATGCCCATATTCTTTTGAGAAGTACTTGTCCAAGGACACCTGTGATTATTGATACAGCGGGAATAAACACAAAAAACAGTATGACAAGTAGTGACATGTCTGCTGGTGTATTTTGGGGCATAAGTTTCGGCGCTATGAAAAACACTCCAATTGTGCAAATCAGATTTAGAACAAGAGAAATACATGTCACAAGGATTGTTTTTTTATTGATTAAAGGCATATGTGATACCCCCCATTTCGTTGTAATAAGTAAAGCTATTGTATGGATTGAAACTGGCTCTATGAACATGCGGGAATACTGTTCAAAACACCGGCTCTACTTATACGTGGATCCCAACCGTGAATCAGTGGATCTATTAAGGGAATAATCCCTTAACTTCAAAAATGAATTTCTTTGGTTTTAATAATATCAGCAAACTGCAATAAAATCATATTATGGTGTGAGATAATTGTGGGTGCTGTAAGAATTTCCGAATCAAATGTGCTGTGTGCGTCCTTGGCTAAAATAACATTATATCCGTGTGAATAGGCACTTCTAACAGTTGTATCAATGCAAAACTCTGTTTGTAAACCACATATCACAACAGTGTCGATATTATCCTTTTGTAAGTGATTGTGAAGATCTGTTTTCAAAAATGAATCTGCGTAATATTTTGTAATGATACGGTCGTTATCTTGTGGTACAATAGGAGGTGAAACCTGCCACAAGGGCTGACCTTTTCCTCTTGGAGTTCCTTCTGCCTCGGTATGGAGAATATAATAGACCGGAACCTCTGCCTTGTGCGCTCTTTCAATCAATATTTGTGTATTTTTTAATAGAACTTGTTCATCATAAATTGATTTTCCGCCATAATCTTTCCAAACAAACGGCATAATTTGCATATCGACAATTATAAGTGCTTTATTCATATAAATCCTCCTCTTTTAACCAATTTTCGTGATGGTTCATCTCTTGTTCCTGTTCTTTCAAAACAAATACACATGGTATCCAGGAAACAATATAGTGTATCCAACTCTTAGTAACGTTTAAGAGAGCGTAACAACTTTTACAAGTAACACTCCGTAGAATTTCTTGTGTTCATCCAATATTGAGATGTAAAGTATGGGTTCCCCAAAAGCAGAATCAATGGCCTCAGTGGTAACCGCGCCCTCCAGCGTAATAGCAACGGTCATTTTGAACCCGCTGTCCGTCAGCATCTTGCGATAAACATAGTTTGAGCTTTCCTGTACAAACCCGGAAGGTGTAAGCTTCGTCAGACTGACTTCTTTGTTTTTAAATATGCTTTGGATTACATAAATAATCCGTGTTTCAAATTCTAATTCGTACTATATAGGAGTAGGGAAATAATCTTTATTCTTATATAGTACGAATTAGAATTTATGGAGTTATCATTACACTCATACCGCGTACTTCATGAAATATCCATGTTGCTTGCCGATGAGTCTTTTAATTTCGTCAATGTCATCTGTAGTAACATTAGGTATTTCCAACACAAACGCTCCGCACGCAGCTTTCATTTCGCCATCCGGGAATGTGTATGTATAGACGAATTTATCTCCCTTGCAGAACCCACATTCACCACATTTTGCAAGGCGGTTGTTATTCGATAAAATTCTGTTACGTACAACTTCGGTGAATTTATCCGAGTAATTAGTACATGCCGAAAAACGCAGTCCAAAAAAAGCTTTCCCACCGCCCTCGAGGATGCCAAACCGAGCCAAGACTCTGTTATGGTCAAGGTTTGAAAATGAAAGGATGTACCCCTTTGTCTGCTTCCTCATTGGAGTGTAACCCAGTTCAATCAGCATGGTGATTATTGGCTGATAGACTAGCTTTTCTTCATCACTTATCATCCCGTAGAACGCATCGATATGTTTTTCCCAGGCTTTCATACAGGCACCTTTCTTCAAAATATATTTCTTGTTTCCCATTATTCTAATAAGGAATATCCGTCGTTCTTATTTTATTTATCTCTAACATGAAATCAGTATCAACATGATAAAATTTGCTTATATCCGTTGCTTTAAGTTCTATATATAATTTTTCAAATTTTATACTGTTCTCCTTCAGTTAAATTATATGAATAACCTATATTTCAAAACTTCCTGACAAATTGGAATTGTAGAGTTCTCATTTTGCCGATTAAAATTTTTTGATTGTTTTTAGTGCATTTTGAATATCTTTTAATACAAGCGCTTGCATGGTTTCCTTATATTCTAATGGATTAACACTACAAAGTGCATTAACAACATCATCTTTCAAATCAGGTTTGTACTTTACAAGTGCCGGTAACGATTTAATACATTGCCTTGCCGTAATAGGTTTGACATCCGTAATATGTTCTAGATATTTTGATATTATTTCATCGATTTTATAGTCAAAATCCCATTTGGCATTAGCGGCGATCAAAATGATACCCCTTGTTCTGATGTATGAGTTCGTATTGTTCAACATTTCTGCAAACAAATCAAAATAGGAGTAAACCGCCGAGGATTGAGCGCTTTCATCTTCAAGCTGCTTTAAACATTGATAAGCATACTTATCGTCAGAGTTCATTAAACCATTAACCAAATTCTTAATCTCCATACCTCAATCCCCCCCTGACATAGATAATCCGTAGCCTAAATATGTAAAGTAAATTCAAATTGTTGCGGTCCTGGTATGCTCCTTTACTACACGTTAGGGGACTAAATCATATGAATCATTTATCTGTAATGACCAATTAACTCCGCTCGTTGGAGTATGTGCCCATCCATTGCTTTAAGCAAAGCACGCTTCTTTGAAGCACTTGGTAAATCCAACATACAATCAATTGTAAATACATTAAACTGGTATCTATGCGACCAGTTAAATGGAGGTTTAGGTCCCCTATATCTGTGTTTACCATACCCACATCCCTGTACAGCACCTGACAAGGTTTCAACAGCTTTACCGTGCGGTATATGTGCCGGTATTACTGGCATGACAGGAATATTCCATATAATCCAATGATTATACGCTGGCACAGGATGCCCCAGATCGTCCATTATTATGATGATAGACTTTGCACGTTCGTCTATATTGGTCAAATGCAGTTCAGGCGATATATCATCGCCATACCCTGTATACTCCTTAGGTATTAAGCCTTCATTTTCAAAGGCTGGAGTTTTCACAACTAACTCGTTCATGTTTTTCACCTCTTCAAGTTGATAATCTGCCCACCAAATTTTTGTTTGTATCTCAGACACAGGTGCATTATAATATCCTCTCTTATGAAAACCATACCATCCGATAATTTTATCCTCTGGCACAAGCTTTAATTTTTCTCAGAGCTATAGACAGCATCTCAACTTATTTCTCCTTAAGGCGAAGTTGTTCGGAAGGGGCGGGCGCTAAAAGAACCTCATTCCTTATCCGTATACCATGCGGAAAACACGCAATCTTTACCATCGGTAGCATGAGATTCGATGATTTCCATATGACAGGTTTTCTCGGGAAAAACAAATTGAAACAGGCTGAACAAGGTGCCTTGACAGCAATAGCACCATGTCGTTGAGGGTGGTTTTTCCCAACCGCCTTTGATGACGAAGCAGCCACAGCCTTTTCTTTCCCCCAAATGGATAAGAAACCTTCCATTAGCGTATTCCACCGTTTCGCCAATACGGGGACGGCCGCTCAGAAACGCTACGGTAGACTTCATGTATTCCTCGTCATTCGGATGCTCTTTCCGAAGCTCAGGGAAATATTTTTTGTTGTATGCAGAGTATTTATTTGTTTGAACGCAAGCACATCCTTGTCTAACCTGTACAATATGCTCCTTATCAAGGAACCGTTCCAAACATTCCGAAACCTGCGTTGCCCATTCTGCGCGCTCGTAAGGCTCAGCATCGCTGGACAGTGCGGGAATGCCAGCCAAGATATCGGCGCTCTTTTCTTTACCAATGTGCTTCACAAGCTGTTTGCATAGGGTAGCGTGGTGCTTGCTAATATCGCTCAGAAGTTCTTCCATTGATGGCATAAGCATCTCTCCTCGTTTTCGTTTAAACTCTCTTGAGCAAACTGGTCGGAAGGAATACTAAATGCTTTCAAGTATAGATATATACGAATGGCCCGACCAAAGGCTATAATAATAAAATCAATATACTTAAGAGGATTTCATTTGGGGACCGTAATTGCCAGCAGGCATTTGATCAATTTCTCTTTCATCCAGGTTAGCAACCATTAAAATCAGCCCTTTGGGTATTATTCTTCAAAAGTTTTCCTATCGTTTTCCATAATTATCTCCCAAAAATAATATTAATCAATAAACTGTACAAACTCATCTACATTATTTCGGATATATGTGGCAACCAGCTTAATTGTTAATGGAAGAGTATCACTGAGTGATTTATTAAGAAGACTCATTGATGCAGATAATTCAGCATTTTTATCAATATCAGCGGCTAAAACATTATGCTGTTCTGCACTTTCTTTAAATTCTTCCGTTTTTAGACTTTGAAAACCTATATCCATTTTTTCAAGAATCTGTATCATATCATAATCTTCAAAATACCCCTTACGACGCTTATCAACAATAAGCGATTAACAATGAGCTGTTGGAAAACTGGGGCTGCCTTGGCTTTCATCTATGAATTTAGAAATTTCGCTCCCGACTGCCCCATAGCCACCTACATTAGAACATTTATTCCCATCTGCATCCTCTCTTCTTGATATGAATCAAAGCTCATACATTTTTTACCGCTTAATATCCGTCTTTATCCGCCAGATAGTCACCGACCGATTTCCACAGAATACCTCTACAGCATTTTTGAATGGATTCTAATTCAACGCCTTTCATGCGTTTTTCAACTTCAGTCAGACTATACCCTGTTTTAAGTACCATAAAACTTTTTGACTGCATTGCATGAAAAGGACAGTTATAAATACATCGGAAACACATTACACATTGATTTTTAAAAACAGGCCTACAATTCTGTAATTCGATGTTATTCACAGGACAATTCTTCGCACACCAACCGCATCCTGTACATTTACTGCTTATCATTAATTCTCTGGCAAATCTTTTTGCTCCATTTTTCTCAATTTTTGTTATGAAAGACTGAATAATGCCTTTTCTAAATTTTGTACGCCTGATTTTACCTATAAGTACACTATCTAGAATCTTATTAACTTTTTCCGGAACAGCATTAATCAACCGCATTGCAAGATGGTCATTAACAGCAGAAACCCAGTTAGACGGCATACACATCATTTTTTCATATACAACCGTAAACCCTTTTTCTTCAAGTGCCTTGCAGCAATTATTTCTACATCCGGTATTGGGCCACACTTCCCCACCTCCGGAAACAGAAATCACAGCAATTCTTTTTCCATACTGGTTATTTATATGCTTGATCCAATCATAGACCGGTATTGGGGCATCAAAGGCATGCACTGCAAAAATCAAGAAGACCAAATCCACAGACTCTAGCGTATCCAATGATTGGAGTATGCTGTTTTGTGGATTCGAATAATCTAGCGCAGTTATATAAGCCTCAAGTCCCCTATTCGCCGATTCCTGCATAAAAGTATCAGCAATTCTTTTTGCCCCACCAGTTCCAGAAAAGTACATAATTCTAATAGCTCTAGTGTTAGAATCACTACTCACATTCATCCCCCTTACATTCTGCGGTTACTGGCTTTGCTTACCAAACAATGTATTGATAAAATCAAAAGCGATCTCTCGATTATCACTTTCCCCAGAAAGCATAAAATCAGTTACCCTGAAAAAGCTTAGGCCATAAATCATGGCCAAAAGGCTATAGGCTGCTTTCTTTTCATCAATATCCTCTAAACTGTACGCTCCTTTTGCATAACACATAAGTGAAGAAATACCTTCAACGTCATTGAAATAAATTGCCTTTAAAATGCTTTTAATATCATCATTATTGGCAGCTTTTGCAATATAATGAACAAATATTTGTGCAATTTTAGCCTGAGGAAGATTAATCTTATCCGGTCCATCTAGAGTTGAAACATTTAGCTTCTCATTATTATGATCGTTGATTGCAGGCAAGGAAATTTCCACCACTGTCTTAATCATTTGCAGAGGCTGCATATCCTTCGTGATAGCACTTTCTATTTTTAAATGGTACGATTTTAGAAATGCTTTCAGACTTTCAATAATTAACTGCTTCTTACTCTTAAAATAGTAGGCAACGATCCCTTTTGAAAATCCAGCTCTAGCGGCAACCATATCAAGAGTAATCCCATCAATGCCATACTCACAGATACATTCCAGGGCAGCATTAATTGTATCTGCTCTACGCAAAGGTTCCATTCCTACTTTAGGCATATAAATCTCCTTTTTTATTTTGACCATTCAGTATAAATAAACTATATACTATTTTCTGATATTCGTCAATCATAAACTTAAAAAGCATAAAGTAGTCCGAAAAACGAGACAAAAAATAAGCCGTTAAGCCCAGTGCCCCCTTGACGGAAGGGTATATATCAGAAAGGTGGTGATTACATATGAAGAAAATCGATTACCTGTCAACACTCTTTGTGGGGATTGACATTGCCTCCCGCACAAACGTTGTCTCTGCTTTGAATTTCGAGCAGGAATTCCTCATTAAGATGGTTTCTGTTCCCAATGCTCAGTATGGGGCCCAACAGCTGGAACTGATGACTGCTGATGTCTTAGAACAGCACCATGAATTTCGGTCTGTCATCATCGGTCTGGAATCCACCAGATTCTATGGCGTACACATTGCCAATTATCTTTCCACCTGTGAAAAGCTGGCTTTACATTCAATTTTTTTAGTGACCTTAATAGAAAAGGCGTAAAAGTAAAACTTTTACGCCCCAAGATATTCTTTATTCATTTTGAACTATTGATAAATCAGTATAACTGCCTTCCTCAGCCGACCGGCGTAAATATTCCTTGCCTCCGTCTACACTGCATCTGTCACAAGAACACGTTACAAAATCATGCACAGTTTTCGATTCAATAATATCACCGCAGTATTTGCATTGTATACTATTTTTCAATATTTTTTCCCATTTTAACTTTTTGAAATCGATCATGTTCATCTTCTTTGCGTTATCCTTTCCGTTGCAACAGGACTACAACTTCTGAATGTGCCATACAAGAGAACATATCTACCGGATTTTGCGTATAATTATACAATATTTATGTATGAAATACCGTTTAAGCTGCATAAATATTCCGTCATCTTTTTTATATACTCAAGGGTGGACTGAAAAATCCTTAACGCCCACAGCACTTTTTATATTTCTTCCCGCTGCTGAACGGGCAAGGATCATATCGACTTACTCTGGTGCGGGCAGCCAGATTAATTGCTTTGGAGTATGGCTGATACCAAATTCATGAATATCACTGCAGAACAGTGCATCGGGTATGACACTATAGTTGAATTCTTGCATAAGTTCACTCGCTTTCTGCACATCAAATTGCACTTATGCATAATTTTATGCGCATTTTGTGCAGAACAAATCTGGTTTAACTCCTTGATAAATCGGAATTTGTTAATCATGATCAATCATGCCCGTAGAGCCCGTTCAACTAATCTTCGCTATCAAATTGGCCATATAGAGCGGTCAAAGTCGTCATTGCTCTTTCCGGAAATCCTCCAGATTGCTTTTGCGCTTTTACGCGGTAGGCTAATATGCCCATTCTTCGCCATGTTAATGATATCAACAATTCGCAGACAATGAATGTCGTTCATGCCTGTGTTGAGTTGTGAATCGATAATCGGTTGCAAATCGCACTCATCCGTGGCGAATATCGGGATGCCTTTGACCTTCGCATATGCCAGCGAGCAGGCCTCACCCTTGTTCTTGTTAGGCTTTCGAGGGTCTATCATCACTTTAGCTAATTGATTGTAAACCATGTCATATACAGTTCTTTCCTTCGGATCAAGTTCCGTTTCGTTCACGACAGAAACCTTACCGTGTGACACCAAATCGTCCAATTGTCTGTGCGCACTCGCTGGTATCATGACTTCACCAAATGCGTGAGAATGCATGTAAATTTTCTTCGCTATCAGAGGAAGAATTTCCAAGAGAAAATGGTACTTATCACTGCTGCCAAGCTTAATGCACAAATCGGCATCTATAATCATTTGTTCCAGCATACTCATTCCTCCATGATGTCATCGAGTTCATCATCGCTTGGAGGAATAAAGCCCTGTGGCTCTGTGATGCCCACATCACTTGGCTCCAGACTGCTCATGGAAAGTAAATACTGTAACTTTTCGTAGGAGATTCTTTTCTTCTCGTATATCGCAACAGCCAGTTCCACAAGATTATCTATGGATATTCTGTTATCGGGTTCAGGGATCGTAAAAGAATATCTCTTGCGTAACTGCTCTATGCTACTTTCGGTTTTCGCTAGATACTGTTCGCGCTCATCCTGGTTTATAGCTTCGATCTCGTGCAGCCGCTTCACCATCGTCTTATATGGTACAGTAAACAATGCGGCAAGTTGGAGAATGTCCTTCACATTAATCTTACGTGGCGTTATCGAATAGATGCGCATCTCCTGCCGGAGCATTTCCTCATCGACCAAGAACTCAGCTGCAAAACGGTTTGCTTTCAATTCAGAGACGTCCAGTTGCGCGCCATGCTCGTCGGTTTCGCCAAGGATTGAAGCTGGTATTGCTTCCGCCTTTTCATCATACCAGATATGATACAACTCATGTGCGGCGGCGAACACCTGCGCATCAACTGGAATAGAAGTGTTGATTGCAACAAAAGGCTTATCAGCGGGGCTGCCGCTACCCATCCCCCACATATATGTTATACCCCACGGCCCTGCCTTACCCAATGGGTAATAGAATACACGTGCATACAGACTCAATATTGAAAAAATCTGAGTCCCGATTACGTCTTGTGTTTTTCTGCATTCACCCAATTTTGCGCGTGCCTGACGTTGAACATCTGCTATCTCACCGCTGGAAAGTTGAGCAATTTGCTTTATCTCATTCATTAGCCAGTTCCTCCAGCAAATGGATCTGATCGATTGCACTTCTGAGAAGCTCAACTTTTGCGCGAGTCTCATCATCTTCGATCATTCCCATAAAGGCAAGACCAGGTTCACCGTTGATGGTGCTGCTTTCGACGGTAAGCAGCGAATCCGTAGTGCTACCAAGGATGGACGCAATCTGCGAAAGCTCCGTCACATTGATGGCTTTATTTCCCTTGATAATTTTGCTCATAACCTGTTTTGAAATGCCGAGCTTATCGGCAAGGTTCTGTTGTGTCATCCCGCGTTGCGTCATCACGTTGGAGATGTTTTTGCCAACCTGTGTAAAATTCATAGCATACATAGATTTTTCCTCCCTTCAGGAATAGTGTTTCCACATCTAATTGTATTGTATACGAAGTCCACAAAAAAGTCAACATTTTGTTGACTAATTCCGAATATCTCTTAATGATTTGTTGACTATTCCTGTTTATACACTGAGCTACATTACTTCATGCCGGAGAAAAGCCTGCCATCTCCAACTCAAATTTCACACCCTGCTTCATATTGCTTGTGATCATCCAATCCCCCCCGCTTTTAGAACTTATAACCACGTGCCATCCAATAGTGCCAATCCTCCACTGCCTCTTGGGTTTGTTCATTTACATCGAGCGGTTGCAGTTGTGCCAATGGAACGCATAGCGTTCGAGTGTTCCAATTTATTTCAGCAAATATTTCGTGTCTGCATTCATCTGTAGGTGCTAACCGAACAACTGTTACCTGTGCGTCTTCCAGTAAAGGCGATTTAGCTGTAACTTTTATGCACTTAGCCGTGAAAGGAAAATTTATCTTGTCATCCAGATAATAGTACCAACCCATGGCTCTTTCTTCATCATCGTATGCATCAACTACAATCTCCATTAAAATGCGGTCTTCACGTACCTCATCTTTATGAATCATAAGCACTCCCCCCTTCCTTGATGATAACTTTGATTTATTGTTCTTTCATGCATTCGGACACTCCATTTATTTTAAGTTTCTTTTTTACTGCGATTAGCAGATTCTTTTTCTTTCTGCTTCAGCAATGACTTTCTCTGCCGCTCTGCCTGTATTTCTCTGATCCAGACACTTACAGAAGCTTTCCATTGCTCACTTTTATTAGGGATATTTTTAATCAGGCTTTTAGGATTCATCCCAAGCTCTTTTGCTATTTTGATATCCTCATTGTTTAATCTGCACTTCTTTTTTGCCTCCTGCCAAAGTGCCTCACAGTATGCCATGCATATTTACCTCAATTCCATATTTTCCGTGCAAATCTTGGAAGGCGGTGCTTACGTGATTTGATACATATTCGGTTATTTTTCCAATAGAATGCCTCGTTCTGCATGCAAATAAATCCTCTATCAGATTTTGCAGCATAGGTTCCGTCGAACTGCCAATGCGCATGAAACAGCCATTGGGAGACATTCCATACCTTTTTATATAATAGTTTGTTGTTAAGCTCCTGCTTAAACTCAATTCTATTTGTTTCTTATTTGATTTTAAACTCTCCCATTACAATTCCTCCCTCCTGTTCATAGCATTTCTTCAATCGTCCCTATCAATTCATTCGCAATATTGATGCTGTCCAGCCGCATTATACTTTCTTCAGCGCTTCCAAAGCTCAGAAGATTTATGCTTCCGTACCAAACAATTTTCTGATCAATCACCGCAAATTTCTGATGAATATTTGATTTAAAAACAATGCATGCTCCTGTACTACTTATGAAATTAAGCATATCCTCAAATCCAGACTTATCCTTCTCTTTGTAGTCAGACTCAGGTCTGGTGATTATTGTGAGCTTTGCTCCGTTATTAATTCCTGAAGAAAGGATAGTCATCATCTGGTTTAGACGTTTTTTTGTCATATACGGACTGACAATAACTATATCTGATTTCGCGGAGGAAACATCATTACTGAATACTGTCATGAAATTATGGTTATCAAAAATAGCGTTTGTAGCTTCAAATGGTTTACTGTCACTTTTAGCCGAATATCCTATGGAAGCATATCCTTTAAGCCTCTTCTGATACATCCGTTCAAGAACGCCGACATGAACGTCAACATAATCATAAATCTGAACTTCGCTCTTATTCTGATATAATCTGTGAAGCCGTCCGGCATACTGCTGTACTGTTCCTTTCCAGGCAACAGGCATTGCCAGAAATAATGTGTCCAGTCTTGGCTCGTCAAATCCTTCGCCGACAAATCTGCCTGTGGCAACAATAATAATATTCTCTTGTGCCGGAATACCTGAAAGCCTTTCAAGCGCTGCTTTCCTTTCCCGTGCTGGCATTCCGCCAGTTAACTCAATAACATTCGGAAGCACCTTTGATAACTGATCGGAGATTAATTCAACGTGAGCTGTCCTCTCTGTCAGAATAATCAGGTTGCGTCCCTCTTTTACGCAACTGATTACATCGTCTATGATTAACTTATTTCGGATTTGACTGGTGCTGATTTCAGAATATATTTCACCTATGGACCATTCCTTTTCATCCTGACTGACAGGCTTTCTGAAAGGAGTGAAGCGGGGGATGATATAGTGTTCAAACGGCCTTTTTTCTGCTTGTTCTCTCGCATCCACCTTATATCTTACAGGACCGCAATGCATGAATATAATGGGATGATGTCCGTCCTGCCTCACAGGAGTTGCCGTAAGGCCGTAAACATATTTGGCTGAAACATTTTTTAATATTTGCTCAAAGCTGAAAGCAGGAACATGATGGCATTCATCGACAATAACCATACCATAATCCCGGACAAGCTCTTTTACCTCATCACCTTTGACTAATGACTGCATAACAGCAATATCAACAATACCACTTATATTTTTCTTTCCGCCGCCGAGTTGTCCTATAATACTTCGCGCCTTTTTTCTGCCTCGTTTTTTTATGGGGTCTGCAGGCAACTCTTCATTTATCGTTAAAAACTGGTTCAGCCTTTCCTTCCACTGCTCCAACAACTGTTGGGTGTGAACAAGCACAAGAGTGTTCACTTTTCTTGCGGATATAAGTTTTGCTCCTATTACTGTTTTTCCAAAAGCAGTAGTTGCAGATAAAACTCCATTATCGTACTCCAGCATTGAATCTGCTGCATCAACCTGTTCTTCACGAAGCTGCCCGTTAAAGTCTATGCTGACAGTTCTGCCGGGACAGGTTTCATCAATCCATTCTATATCAGCTTTCAAAGCACTAAACATGTTTGCCAAATCAGTCTCGCATCCTCTTGGAAGGCATACGTAATCCGGTGTTTCATCTGATAAAGAAATAATTCTCGGTTTATCATATGTTGGTAATCTCATCGCCTGGGCCTTGAAGAAATCAGGATTTCTGAAAGCGGCCATGCGTTTTAAGCTGTTCAATGCTTTATTTGAAAATCCATTTTTACTAATGTAGAGCATATTTGCTTTTGTTATATAAACCGTATCAGGTATATCTGCTTTATTTAAATTACTATCCAGTCTTTTCCTTTTCCAAGGACGTGTATCTTCATCCTCGCTTTGCCTCAAATCTCCCAGTTCATTACTGCCGCCAAGCTGTGAGATATATGTATCGATATCCTCATCACTCAATATTCCGATATTACTTAAAAAGCTCCACTGGTCATCATATGGCTGAAAATTCTCATCAATAAACACACTATTATTATTTCTTCTGGCATTAGCTTGTAATGGCAATGCAATAAGATTCCCAAAGCCGCCCTTGGGAAGCGTATCCTGATTGGGGAAAAGGCGGTCGTAAGAGCTGAATTTAATCTCATGCCTTTCGGACATTGCACGGGTTAGAAGTAATGTACCAAATTTTCTTACAGCTGCGGCGCTGATTCTGTTATTAAAAAAGAACCATGCATGAGCGCCATTCCCCGATTGGGATCGCTCAATGGCGATTGGGATATCCCTTTTGACGCATATATCCCTTAGTGCGTTTATATCCTTCTGCCATCCTTCGTCATCGAAATCCATCGCCAGAAATAAGCAAGTTTCATCCGGTAGCATGGGATAAATACCATATACCGCCTTGCCTCTCAAATGCTTATCTATAGCCGCAGAATCAAGAATTGCGTAATCCTTATTCGTACAGTCGGAGCATTTAATCCTTGGTTTATTGCAAACCCCTTTTGACCATTCATTTATGCATACAGGGGAGTATCCTGATTTTCCTTCCTTGCTCTGCCATTTCTTTGCATATACATCAGTTCTTCCTCGGAACAAAGACATAAATAGGTTGATTTTATCCTGAGGTGAACTGGTATTTATTACTTGCTTGAGGCTATGGAACTGCTCTGATGGGATACTGTCCGTTTCTTTTTTATTCTGAACTTCAATATCGAATTTGGGTAAAACTAACCCAAGCTGTTCTTTGTAATTTTCATTTTCACTTCGCAGCCTCTTATTCTCTTCCAGTAGCTTTTGATATTTTTCATAAAGTTCTTCATAGCCAATCATTATTCAGTATCCTTGCATCCAAAGCTTATTTACAATTATTAGTATATCACAGGTTCCGTCATTCTGGAATGTCCTTTTCGTCCATGCTTTGTGTCAAGCTATCGTGGGCAAAATCACTATTGTCTTTCTCTACCCAGACATCCTTCGTGTCAGGGAATCCAGTCCCACTTCATGATCGATTATCCTACTTTCCTCTATAATATAAATGGGAATTCCTATTTTATTTAACAACGTTATCTTTTCTGACAGGTGCTCCTTGGAACTACACATGATCATATCCACTTTTCTTCTTTCACACAGCTTCATCAGCTTTCTGAAATCATTCTTGTTATTGCCGATGCTGCCGTTGTCAGTATAGACCCCCACCAAACTCCAATTATTCCTTAGTCTCAATATTTCTGAGAAGCGCATTTGAGCAGCATCAAAAGGAAATAACCTTACAGTATAAACAGCCATTCTCAACAAGCCGCCTCTAGTCCTAACGTATCTGCTGAAGACATTGGCTGGAGGTATAATCAATACTTTTTTATTTTCCATGGCAGAACCACCCCCTTTCCACGTAATCTCTAGCCGTAAGCCTTTTTTGTCCCTGACTTTGATTTCTGACGCACCAGATAAGACTTTTCATGTCCTTATTCCCCCTTCTTTTTCTGTAAAAATAGACGAAGGCTTTTGATAAATTCACCAAAGGCTTCGCCTATTTACTTGTAAATATTGAACAGCAACCGTTGCTCTCACAACTTTGATTCTTTAGAATCATGAGTGATATTATTTAAAATTTCTATGTCATCTATGTTTTTGCTTAAAAACAGGCCTCAGACAGATGACATTTTCATCCTGATTTATCCCAAATTTCGCCCCTAAAACCACCATATATTGTGGTTATTCCCTACTTTTTATCCTTCGAACCACAATACGTCATCATTATTATACACTCAACGTGCGCCGTCTGCGGAAACATATCCACCGGCTGAATCTCCCTGACCTAAAAAAGGAGAGTGCGGAAATCCTGAATCTGAATTCCCCAATGTTAATTCATTACTTCCAAACATTGCATTTACTTCATTATATTCCGCTCATACTGTACACTCTATAAAAAACAGACCTGGCATTCCACATGCCAAGTCTGTTTCTAGCGGGTACTCTATCTATTTTACAAAGTTAGCTGCACTCTTACCGGCTATTCTACCGAATATAGTTATGTCAGCTACTGCATTACCGCCGATTCTATTGCCTCCGTGTACCCC
>CAZUGK010000052.1:0-24724 GCA_964619815.1 uncultured Clostridiaceae bacterium
CCGTGTCTTCCGTGGATTCCCGTGTTTTTCCGCAGGAAATCCGTGTTACCCGTACTTGTACCCATAAGGAATACCCGGACTTTCCTCGCAGCCCCGTGACCTCGCAACGCCGTACCTGAAGAATGCTTCGCATTCTTTATATTATCTCATATACATACTTATTTATTTTTACTTGGGTATTACCTATGCTGTATGCATCAAGGGCAATTCGTTCCGCTTCATTGATATCTTCCAGATTGGTATGCAGGACACAGAGTGTGTCCCCCATTATTACCTTATCTCCGACCTTCTTTTTCATACTTATACCGGCTGAAAAATCTATCTTGTCTTCTTTAGTTCTTCTGCCTGCACCAAGTAACATCGCAGAAATACCTATGCTTTCTGCGTTTATTGAATTAACATAGCCTTCACCTGCCGCCTTTACTTCTATATGATATTTGGCTACAGGCAATTTATCAGTGTTGTCAATCACTCCCGGATCTCCGCCTTGAGCTTCAACTAAAAGCTTTAGCTTTTCAATCGCCTTTCCTGACTTAATTATCTCTCTTAATGCGCTATGTGCTTTGTCAAAGTCTTCAAATGCGCCACCCAGTATTGCCATGTAAGAAGCAATTGTCAAGGCTACCTGCGTTTCATCCTCTGAACCTTTACCCTTCAGTACATCAATTGCCTCTATAATTTCATTGGAATTTCCAACTTCATGTCCCAAGGGTTGACTCATATCTGAAACTATCGCTACTGTTTTTCTGTTCAATGACTTGCCGATGTCAACCATTGTTCTTGCAAGCTCTGCTGCCTGCTCTACCGACTTCATAAAAGCACCTGAACCCACTTTTACGTCAAGCACAATACAATCTGCTCCTGAAGCAATTTTCTTGCTCATTATAGAGCTTGCAATCAGTGGAATGCTATCAACAGTTGCTGTTACATCCCTTAAAGCATACAGCTTCTTATCAGCAGGTGCTAAATTGCCTGATTGGCCTGTAATAGCCATCTTATATTTATTGACATTATTTATAAATTCGTCTCTGGTCAATTCGGCATTAAAGCCATGAATTGCTTCCAGCTTGTCAATAGTTCCTCCGGTATGCCCCAGCCCTCTTCCGCTCATTTTGGCAATAGGGATACCTAATGAAGCGACAAGAGGAATAACAATTAAGCTTATCTTATCTCCTACACCGCCGGTGGAATGCTTATCAACCTTCACACCCTCTATTTCCGAGAGGTCGACTGTTTCTCCCGAATTTGCCATAGCCATTGTAAGCTCTGATGTTTCTTTCTTGCTCATACCCTTAAAGTAAATTGCCATAAGCAGTGCCGCCGCCTGGTAGTCAGGTATCGAGCCTCCTGTGTATCCGCTTATAAAGTACTGTATCTCTTCTTTTGTAAGCTCTTCACCGTTTCTTTTCTTTATGATAATGTCATACATCCTCATTAAAGCTGCACCTCTTTAACAAATTGCTTGACAAGAGAAACAAATTTTGGTTTTACTGATTCTGCAACCTTTACAATTTCTTCGTGGGTAGGGGGTACCATTGTATCAGGAATTGCCATATCCGTTATGCAGGAAATCCCGGCAACTTTGAGCCCGCAGTGTCTTGCAGCAATGGCCTCCGGTACTGTAGACATCCCGACAGTATCTGAACCAAGCCTTATCAGCATACGCAGTTCGGCTTTCGTGCTGTAGTTGGGTCCGCTTACTGCCCCATAGACTCCCTCTTGCACCTTGATGCCCTGTGAAGCTGCAACCTTTTCAAGAATCTCAATCATACCCTTGTCATATACCTCCGACATATCAGGGAAGCGAGGCCCGAAATCGTCAAGATTAGGCCCTATAAGAGGGTTAGTACCCATTAAGTTGATATGGTCAGTTATTATCATAATATCCCCGGCCTGAAAGTCTGGGTTTAAACCGCCGCATGCATTGCTTGCAATCAGGAGCTTGATTCCCAATTGCTTCATTACTCTTACAGGTATAGTAACCTCCTGCATGGTATAGCCTTCATAGTAATGAAATCTACCCTGCATGGCCACTACCTTTTTCCCTTCAAGGGTGCCCAGTATCAGCCTGCCTGCGTGTCCAAACACAGTGGATACAGGGAATTCAGGTATGTCAGCATAATCAATTACCGATACCTCATCAATATAATCTCCTAATGAACCGAGTCCGGTTCCCAGTATAATGCCTATTTCCGGCTCAAAGCCCGACTTTTCTTTAATATATTCTGCTGCCTTTTCTATTCTTGATCTTAAATCCATCTCTTTCACCCCCGAATTTTTATTATTAAATATTTTCTACTACGCTCTTTATCAGTTTTGAAAAGTTTTCTTTAACCCTATCAGCCGTCTCCATAACCTCTTTATGGTTCAAAGGCTGATCCAATATTCCTGCCGCCATATTGGTAATGCAGGATATTCCGGCAGTCTTGATACCGCTGTGATTTGCCGCAACAACCTCAGGTACTGTGGACATTCCTACGGCATCTGCCCCTAATACCCGGCACGCTCTAATTTCAGCAGGTGTTTCATAGCTCGGTCCTGTAAGAAATATATAAGTACCCTCCTGAAGTTTAATGCCATTAGCTGATGCACTTGCTTTCACCACATTCATCAGTTCCTTCGAATATGCCTCTGATAAATCAGGAAACCTTGGGCCGAATACATCAAGGTTGGGTCCTATAAGAGGATTATTGCCGGCAAAATTGATATGATCCTTTATAAGCATTAGGTCTCCTGGTTTGAAGCCGGTATTTACGCCTCCGGCTGCATTGGTTACTATGAGTTTTTCTACGCCAAGCGCTTTGAATACCCATACAGGAAAGACTACATCCTCCATCTTATAACCTTCGTAATAGTGAAAACGCCCTTGCATAAAGACTGCCTTTTTTCCGCTCATTGTTCCGAATACAAGCCTTCCTTTGTGCCCCTGAACTGTGGATACAGGAAAATTAGGTATATCTTTGTAGTCAATAGCTGTTTTGCCCTCCACCTCCTCAGCCATATCGCCGAGACCGGAGCCAAGTATAAGTGCAATTTCCGGAGTAACCCCGGCTTTGTCAAGTATATATTCCTTTGCTTCATTTATCCTGGATAGCAAATCTTTTTTCATTATTGTCCCCTCTCCTCTATTCAATGCATATTTCATTTTTAAAGGATGTTCCTTCTATCTCCAAAGGAAGCCCAAGCAGATCAAGTACTGTAGCTCCTATATCGCAAAAGCCTGTTCGTGTACCTATTTTAACACCTGCTTTTATATTTTTTCCAAACACCAGAATCGGTATGTGCTCCCTTGAATGGTCAGTGCTGGCAGTCGTCGGGTCACAGCCGTGATCTGCTGTAATAATGAGCACATCGGAGCCTTTCATGGATTTTATTATTTCAGGAAGTCTATTATCAAACTCCTTAAGTGCATTCGCATATCCGTTAACATCGTTTCTGTGCCCGTAAAGCATGTCAAAATCTACTAAATTAGTGAATATTAATCCCTTTTTTGCTGAGGCCATGTATTCAAGGGTCTTGTCAACACCATCCATGTTATTTATGGTATGTACCGCTTCGGTGATACCGACCCCTGCGAATATATCCTCTATCTTTCCCACTGCCATTACATTCAATCCGTTTTCCGATATAATCTCAAGCATGGTCTTTTTCGTAGGCTTTAAGGAAAAGTCTCTTCTGTTGGGGGTACGTTTATAGTTTCCGCTTGTTCCTATAAAAGGTCTTGCTATAACTCTTCCTACGGCATACTTGCCCTTAAGTATTTCTCTTGCTTTTCCGCAAATTTCATACAGCTTTTGAAGTGGTATTATCTCTTCATGGGCAGCTATTTGAAAAACACTGTCAGCTGAAGTGTATATTATAGGGAAACCTGTTTCTACATGTTTATCCCCCAGTCTTGCAATTATTTCTGTTCCTGATGCTACTTCGTTCCCAAGGGTTTTTGTCCCGATCAGACCTTCAAAGGTTTCTACCAGTTCTTTCGGAAAGCCTGACGGGAAAGTAGGAAAAGCTTGCTCCAGAGTCACTCCTGAAATTTCCCAATGACCTGTGGTAGTATCTTTTCCGGGTGAAATCTCCTTTGCCTTCCCGTAGCTGCCTTTCGGCTGCTCTGCCATTTTCAAGCCAATACCAGGATCTATATTCCCCATGCCAAGGGCCTCAAGGTTTTCCAACCTAAACCCCTTTACTTTTTTCGCTATATTGCCAATGGTGTTGCTTCCGGAATCCCCGTATAAACCTGCATCCGGCAGTTCTCCGACTCCGACGCTGTCCATTACCATCAGTATTACTCTATCTATCATCTTTACCTCCTGAGTTTGCATTATTTCTTTTCACTTATAATTTTAATATTATGACAGTATATCTAAATAAATATTATACTAAATTTTGTTTTCGCGCTACACGTAGGTTAAAAACTACCTTTGAACCTTCTCGGACGGCCACTGACCGCCCCTACAACCGCTAAGAACCTAACACTATTAAATAGATTATATATTATAATTTCAGCCGTGTATTCCGTGGGTTTCCGTGTATCCCGTGTTACCCGTTCCCCCGTAATCCCGAAACCCCGAAACCTCGCAGCCACGTAACCCGGTATAATTTTAAAAAGGGCTTTTTAAGCCCTTGGGTGAGTCTTGCTGTATACTTCTTTTATCTTGTTTTTATTAATCTTGCTGTAAATCTGTGTTGTTGAAATATCTGAATGCCCCAGCATCTCCTGTATTGCCTGAAGATCTGCGCCATTTTCAATAAGATGCACAGCAAATGAGTGCCGCAGCGTATGGGGAGTTATTGTCTTATTAATCTTTGCTTTTGAAGTATAGAATTTTATTATCTTCCAGAAACCCTGGCGGGTCATTTTCTGCCCATGAAAATTCACAAACAGCAGTGTGTTATCCTCATCGGGGCAAAGCTTCTTTCTGAAATCCCTAAGATATATTTCGAGATATTTCATCGCGATGTTACCTATCGGTATAGTTCTGGATTTTGTTTCACTGTTTCTGCATATTATCATGCCTGAATTAAGGTCAATATTGCTTACCTCCAGGGATATAAGCTCCGAAACCCTTATCCCGGTGGCATAAAGCAGCTCCAGCATAGCCTTATCCCGTGAGCCTTTTGCGTCTGTAGGTACCGGCTGTTCGAGCAAAATTTCAACTTCCTTTTTTGAAAGAACTGATGGCAGCTTCTTTTCCACCTTTGGAGATTCAAGATTTGCTGACGGATCTGTATCTATGTATCTTTGGTTTTGCATAAACTGATAAAAACATCTGATAGATGCAAGATTCCTTGAGATGGTCGAAGTTGCTTTACCGGTCTTCTGCAATACTATTAAATATGTAATGATGATTGTCTTTGTAACGTTCTCCAATGAGAGTCCGTGCTCCTGGAGGTAAGTATCGAATTGCCTGATATCTCTTTTATAGGATTCCAGCGTATTAGCCGATAATTCCTTATTCTCAACGAGATAAGCTAAAAACAATTCTATATAATTCATAAGAATCATATCCCCTTTATTACAATATCATTTACATATTCAACATTTATGATGAAAATCCTCCATATATTGAAAATTTTACATATACATCATTAGTTTTATTATCGATTCAATGAATCTGTTGATTGCTTCCTTTTTAACAATCAGTTCTTTAAAAACAATTACGGAATTGTTTCCTGGGACAATACCTTCACTGAAGGAATGGAAAATATGATCCACAATAAAAGGTGCTACAATGAGTATAAGAAACAAGACTATAAAAGCCTTTACAAAGGTATGAAACAAACTCTTGCCGCATTTATCCATTGAATGCCTCCTGATGTCAAGTATCTAAATTATGTACGGAGTAACCGCTTTTACTATTAGAGAGGTTATGTATGCTTCCACTATGCAGCCCGCAATAAGCAGTATAAAAAGTACAAGGATTGAAAATGCATAGGTTGCAAATAGATTAGGCATGGCTCCGTATTTTTTGAAGTACTTGTTTCTCAGAGCCCAAAGGGAGTAATTTATCCCTATTACGCCCATTACAATTATTACAGGAACATATATCAGGTTTTGCGGAAGTATCGAGCTAAGTGACAGAAGAAAACCATTACTGCCCAGGTTTCCCGCAAGAAAGGCTATTGAAAATCCAATGCAAAATCCCCTGAAAGCAACAAGCAGCGGAATAAAGAAAACTCCCAGATATACCAAGCCTGAAAAGAACACTATCAATGTAAAGTAAAGGTTGAATTTTATGGATTGTTTCAATATGTATGCTGACTGAAGCTCATTGCTGGAAGTCAGGTCCAGAAAGCCCTTTATATATGTTACTGCGTCATTCCTGGACACCTCGTCAATATTGTTCACAGCCAGCGCACCCAAACTTATTCCAAGTATGAACATAAAGACGACAACTAAGTAAATCCATATATTATCTGCAAGATGCTTTCTGATTGAATCATTCAGGCTGTCAAGCAAAGGTTACACCCCCTATCAGCTTTTGTCCACAGTGTTTCTCTATCTTGATAATATGCTTCAAGGGGATATATTATGATATCATTTATTCATTTGTCCCTGACTTATGAATATAATGCATACTTGTACATATAATATTTTAGCACCGCAATTTAATCAAGTAGAAGGAAGGTATGCAAGATGATAAAGTATGTTTACAGAAATGGCTTTCACTTTGTAGGCAGATTCGATGAATTGATTGAGTATCTGTCTGCAATAGAAAATAAGCAGCTTACTTTGAAAGAGTATTTGATTTCATATAAACGGAAGCTTAATTAGTACTGTGCTGCCATAAACAGTTTAGACTGCATTGCTTTACATTGCAAGGAAGGCAGAAAGGCCGCAGGTGATGAAATATTCCTTATCCTGACTGTACTTTTTGCCCATTTTCTCAAACCGGCTTTCTTCCTTCTTCAAAAGTCTGTCTACCTCTTCAATACTCCAATAGCTTAATTTGTGCTTTGACAGAATCCCGCTGTCCTCCAGTTGTTTTCTTATCAGCTCTGCTTTTGCACTGCCAAGCATTGGCAGCGCAATGAAGGCACTGGTGAGGCAAAGCTTCCCCAAAGTCATTCTGGTGTGGTGGCTTAAGCCATAATGCCGGCTTCTGCTGTCTGCAAAGGATAGACGGGGTACAGCTATCGCTTTACCCTTCAAATTGTTTACTGCGTCAATAATCTGACTTTGCTCAATTCCGCTGAAGCCATACCTGGTATCTGTCCCGACTATTCCAGGGCCCATGCTTACAATTGCTGCATCAGCCTTAAATATTTCCTTGGCTGCAATCAAAGCAGAGTATATATTAATGCATTCCACATCCCCTCCAAAAGCATTCCCATATGTAATGGTCCCATTTAGTATTCCATCACTGCTCAGCCGTTTTACTGCTTCACTCACCCATAAAGGCAGAGCTCCGCCATCTGTCATTATATAAATTATCCTTGCCTTTTCTGCCAAGCTTCTCAGCATTAATGCAATCGGAGCAACCATGCTGTGAAGCGTACCCACGATTACAGGCATGTTTTCCAGTGATTCAAAGCTGTTAAAAAGCTCATGGTAAGGACTTTCCTGGGCTTCTGCAGCCATACAGCTTATCTGCATCGGGGTATACCTGAGCTTCATAATATGCCCCTCCCCAATATTTATAAAACTATCTTTGCTCAGATTTGCCAGAACAAAATGATAACCGCCTGAGCCAAGTCCGAGCTCGACGGCAGTTGTATTCAACAGTACCATATCATCCTTCTCAACTTCACCGGTAAGCTGGTTGTAGTTTATACAATCAAATATTTTCCCATTGTTTTTTATATTAAATTTTGAGATATTCCTATCTCTGTAATTTATTTCATTTACCTGAGCTTTTATAATATTTATCATTTGGTTCCCGACTCCCCCCTTCCCAAGCTGTCCAGATAAGATAACAGCCTGCTGCTGTTTATTATTTCAGTAATTGAAAACCTTTCCGACATTACATTCAACAATATCAGAAGAAATAGAAGTATCAATTTGCTGTTAATGCCTAGAAACAAGGTACTGTAATAGCCCGCACTGATTCCCAGGATGTTGGCTCCTGTATCGCCCAGCATGCATATTTCCTTCAGGTCATAACGGATATAAAGCAGCACTGCCAAATTGAGAATAATGAGCGGCATGGCCTCAGCCAGGCTTCCCAGGGCAGAAATCAACAACACAAACGAGACAGCCAGAAATATCTTTACGGCTCTTCCCGGCCGTAAATCAAAAAGATTGATAGTATTTGCGAATAAGGAAATGATGAATACATTTGCAAGGAATTCCGTATAGGTGCTTGTCGTACTAATGCTTATAATACAAGACATTACAAAGCCGATGAATGCTTTAAGAAAACCTGTGGTCATGTTTCCTTTTATGGTACTTTTTATATGCTTTATGAGCCCTTTTGTTTTTCTGTCTCCGACAAGATCATCAACAACACCTGCGAAGCCCATGCTTATAACAAGAGCCAGGTATCTGATATAGCTATATGGATTTTGTGATTCAAGAAACAGAAGCAGAATAACCGCAAAAATCAGTACCGGGATAAATACTATGCCCCCAATGGCGGGTATTTCCTTTCCCCTGTAGTTTGCTGAGAAACATACTTTATTTTCTGTGCTGTTGAGCATTTTTATAATGTTATTCAGCATAAATCGGGTAATGATTATAGTGCTTGCTGCTATAACTGCAATATCCATATATTTCACCTGTAAAAAATCTCCTTACCTATAAGACCCAGTATATCAAGGCACTGCTTACCCCTATGGAGGAAGCCCTTCATATCTCTGCCCGTTTCCCTGTGATGCATTTCAACAGGTACTTCTACAAGCTTAAGGCCTTTTCTCACTCCTTCCAGGGTAATTTTAAACTCAAGCCCGAAACCATCCGGTAGATCTATGCTTTTTAAAAAATCGACAGGTAATATTCTCTGACCGCTAAGAAGTGAATCAACTTTTTTTGAGGTCAAAGCATGGAAGCCGCTGCCGGATACTCTCTTAACGATTCCAAATCCGCCTTTTTTGGCGGGGGCAGGCAGCCGTCCTATAATTATTGAATTTTCTCCCGGTTTTATATGTTCAATTAGCTTCTTGACTTCTGAAGCGCTCTCACAGAGGTCGGCATCCAAAAGGGCCACAAAGCTCCCTGTAACATGGTCCAATCCATGTTTTACCGCATGGCCTTTTCCTTTGTTATACTCAAGATGCAATAGTTTGATGCCTTTCAATGGTTTTACTGCATCATATGTTCCATCTGTGGAACCATCATCAACCACAATTATCTCTCTTATCCCTTCTGTTTTCCGTAAGCTTTCCAAGGTTTGAAGTATCATTGCCTGCTCATTGTATGCGGGTATTATTACACTTACATTTTCGCCCACCTGGTATCCTTCCTTTCATTATCAGAGGCGGTTATTATGCCTAGCCCTTTACAGTCCACAAGCCTGCTGCCAATTAAGGTTCTGACTATAAAAGTGCTTGCCATACCGGGCCTTCCCTTGTATAAAAAGTCATGCATGCAGCTGTGGCCTCCAACCAGTACAATAAGCTCGGCGTCTTTATGATAAGCCAGCATCAAAGCCGCGTCTTCACTGGTCCCACCCATGGCAATGGTTTTGTACGGCACATTCATTGCTGCAATTCTGCCAAGGCAGGGGCAATATCCGTCTTCATACGCATGGAGTATGATCTCTCTGCTTTTATATATTCCAATATCTGATACACTGTCCATATCGCCGATAAGTATGTCAGGTATATAACCGCAATTTACAATCAAATCAGCTCCGCCATCCACTCCGATAATAACAGGGCTAAACTTTTTTATATAATTTTTCAGAGCGATTATTTCCTCAATTGAATTGCTGTTTCTGACAACTACTACCGCATGCCGTCCTTTAAGCCTGGTATTCAATTCAGGATAGCCTGTAAAACATACAAGCTTATCCATTTCATTTGCTGCGAAGCTTATTGTGTTATCTACAAACTTCAATATTTCATTGTTTTCATTTTCTTTTGATGCTGACTGCCTTTTGCTTATATAGCTCCAGTTGACAGTGGTGCATACATTCTTGTAAATATAGTTTCTTACAATAATATCATTGTCAAGTACCGTTATTATGTCGTTATCCTTAAAGTTATCCAGAGAAAGATCTACATCTATGACACTCATATTATTCTGCAATAGTGTTTGTGCACCAATGGTCTGAAATCTGCCTGTCATACTCCTGCCTGTGTTTATTACTGCTTTTGCACCTGTGCCGGCAAGTGCGAGGGCAGCCATCTCATCGATGTCATCATGCCGTATGACAGCAATATCACCCGGGCATAAAAAATTAACAAGGTTTTTTGTTTTTGCACCTACTTTTATTCTGCCTTGTAACCTCATTACCACACCTCCACTATTTTTAGTATCTTAAAAAAGGATAAAAAAATACTAAAATTGCTTTTCAACAATTTTAGTATTTAAGCTCTATAGAATATATATGATAATATCAGCTTATCTTCATCTCTATCCTTAATTTGTCAGCTATCATAGCTATGAATTCACTGTTGGTAGGCTTGCCCTTAACATTATGGATCGTATAGCCGAACAGGTTGTTTATTACATCAACCCTTCCTCTTCCCCATGCTACCTCAATTGCATGCCTTATTGCCCTCTCTACTCTGCTTGGAGTTGTATTAAATTTCCTGGAAATTGAAGGATATAATTCCTTTGTAATTGCGCTTAATAGCTCCATATTATTAACTACCATGGTTATAGCTTCTCTTAAATATACATATCCTTTAATATGGGCAGGGACACCAATCTCATGAATTATATTGGTAATTGCCGATTCCAGCTCTCTTGGAGATGTCGCTGCTGGGACTGCTATATTCAACGGCTGTATGTAAGTTTTTCTGTCAGCCTCACTATTTATCATACCGAAGCATTCCCTGATTCTCTTGGAGAAAACCTCCATATCAAAAGGCTTTACAACATAGTATTCTGCTCCAAGAGTTAGTGCCTTCTGTGTTATTTTGTCCTGTCCAACAGCTGAAAGGACAATAACTTTTGGCATTTTCTCCAGCTGCATCGAATTTAATTTTTCAAGAACACCCAGGCCATCAAGATGAGGCATTATTATATCTAATATTACAACATCCGGGAATTTACTCTCAATAAGATCCACTACCTCAAGACCGTCTTTTGCTACTCCAACCACTTCAAAATCAGGCTGTGTAGCAAGGTATTCACTCAGGATAATACAAAAGTCCTTGTTATCATCCGCTATCAGTATCTTGATTTTTTGTAAGTTCATTGGTATTCCTCCCATATATTGTTATTCTATGTGTTTGATATTCGACAAAGTAATTCCATTTCCTTCTATTATCTTCCTCATAATCGTAAAACATTTTCGAACAAATTAATACAGCAACTTGCCATAAATTTCTACACAATTCGACTTATGCGAGCTGAGGTATTGTTTCTAACAAAAAAGGCTGTGGGAACACAGCCTTTATCTGATATATTGCTATTCACCGGACGCTCTTTCAAGCTGGCTTTCAAAATTTATATCTGCCTCTTTGAGCATCCATTCTATAGAAATACCGAAGCCTCTTGTCGGGTCATTTACCAGAACATGAGTTACAGATCCAATCAATTTCCCATCTTGGGTTATAGGACTTCCCGACATACCTTGAACTATGCCGCCGGTTTTTTCGATAAGCCTTTTATCAGTCACCTTAATAATCATACTCTTGGAATCTGAACTTTTCTGCCTCATTACCTTTTGTATTTCAATATCAAACTCCTCTACATTGTTTCCTTCTATTGTTGTAAGAATTTTTGCAGGACCCTCCTTAATCTGGCTGTTGAGGCCTATTGAAACCGGTTTAGTTCTGCTTGATTTGAACTTATTATTAAGCTTTCCATAAATTCCGAAGCTCGTATTCTTCTCTATAACCCCATATGCATCATCGTTATCATAAAATATGCCGACAAGCTCACCTGGCACAGTTTTCCTCGCTTTTTGGATAGATGCAATTTTTGATTTCATTATACTTCCACTATTTATATCCACCAGTACACCGGAGTCAATATCAGTAATGCCGTGACCAAGAGCACCAAATACCTTGCTCTTCGGATCATAGAAGGTCATAGTTCCAACACCTGCTATATTATCTCTTACCCACAAGCCAATCCTATAAATATTATCCTCTTCGCATTTTATTGGTTTGACTCTGATTTCATGCTTCTCCCCGTCTCTGTCTACCGATACCTTTATTTTCTCATCTTTTTTCTGCCTGTTGTTCAGATAATCAACTATATCCTTTTCTTTTTCTATTTTACTCCCATCAATATTCATTATTTTGTCTCCGACTTCAAAGCCTGCATCCGCAGCAGGACTGCATTTTCTCCCCTTCGTGTCAGTAATGCTGGATAATCCGACAATCAGCACTCCCTTTGACTCAATTTTAACACCGATAGCTTCTCCTGAAGGAACAACCTTAATATCAGGAATTACGTTAACTACAACCTCTTTTACCGGTAAAACTCCTAAAAGTTTAAGTTGTGCTTTTGCCTTGCCGGCATCTTTGCTGCTCAATAAAAGAAAAGAGGATATTATGCTGTTTTTATTGAGATTGATGCAGTCTTTATAGTCTTCATTCAGCTCCAGGCTGAAAATTTTGCTGTTTGGGAGCTTCCGGCTCTGTCCCTGTATAACATTGATTTCATCAGGAAAACTATATAGAGTGAATAAAATATTAGTCAGGCAGAGTACTGTTATTATAAGAGTGGTGTATAAAAATAATTTTTTGTGTTTTTTTCTATGCAATAGCATCACTCTCCTGCTTCCCCAGAAGAGTCCACCTTCAATTCAGAAATCTCTCTTATTTAAGTTAACCTTTTTAAAGTTCTATTATTCTTTTAATAGTTAACTAATAAAGAGAGTGATGTATTGACAGGGATTAAAAAACAAATCGGGAAAATGTAAAATTTTGCTTGATTTTACGCTTTCCCGACCAGCTTTCTTGCATGCTCCATTGCTGCATCTATATTTTCATTTCCGCCCAACATTCTTGCGATTTCTTTGATTCTTTCCTCGCCGTTCAAAATTTCTATTTTTGTGTAAGTTTTATTATTCTTAACAATTTTGTCTACATATATATGATTGTCAGAAAGGCTTGCAATCTGAGGCAAATGCGTAATGCATAAAATCTGTGTGCTTTTTGAAATCGCCTTTATTTTCTGCCCTACCATGTTGGCTGTCTGGCCGCCTACACCTGTATCTACCTCATCAAATATAACACAAGGTGCCTTTTCTATCTCTGAAAATGCATTCTTTATGGCAAGCATAACCCTTGACATTTCTCCCCCTGAAGCTATCTTACTCAAGGGTTTTTCAGGCTCACCCGGATTTGGTGAAAGCAGGAATTCTACTTTGTCAAAACCATTTGCGCTGATCGTATTTTCATACTTTTCAATGCTTATAATAAATTTTGAGCCGCTCATATTAAGCTCCTGAAGCTCTCTCTCAATAAGCTTCTCAAGCTTATGCGCCAGCTTTCTTCTTTTATCGGAAAGGAGCCCTGCCTTTTCAACAAATTGTTTTCTGACTTCTTCTATTTCTTTTTCGATTTCCAATGCAAGCTTTTCACTGTTGACAAGGTCGTCGAATTCCTTTGAAGCCCTGTCCTTATATGCCAGGACCTCCTCAATGCTGTTTCCGTATTTCCTTTTCAGCTTGTTTATCAGATCAAGCCGCTCCTCCAGAAGGTCTATCTCACTGTCGCTGAATTCTATATTGTCACGGTAAGCTCTAATTTCTCCCTTGATATCCTCAAGCTGGTAGACCATACCTTCCAGTGCTGTTTTGAAGCCTTCAAGCTTTTCATCTATTGCTGTCAGTTCTTCCAGGCTGCTTATACTGTCATTAAGCAGGTCCGAAGCTCCCATTGAACCGCCATCACCCTTGAAAAGGCTATGGTAAGCATGAGTTAGGCCTTTCAATAGCCTCTCCGAGTTAATAAGCAGGTGTCTCCTGCTTTTTAATTCTTCGTCTTCATTTTCCTTCAACTTTGCGTTACTGATTTCGTCAACCTGAAACTTCAGAAGATCCAGCTTCCGCTCTCTTTCGGATGCGTTGCCGCTGATATTGGCAAGCTTTTTCTTCAGGCTGTCCAGCTTATCCGTCAATTGCTTTATCATTTCCTTAAGCCGGTTTATTTCATCTCTGCCAAAACTATCTACAAACTCTCCATGCTTCACAGTATTGAAAAGCAGCTGGTGCTCATTTTGCCCTACTATATCAACCAAATATTGAGCTATTCTCTTAAGCATGGAAATGGTTACAATCTGCCCATTCATTCTGCAAACTGATTTTCCATGAATATTTACCTCTCTGGTAATTATAAGGCTCCTGTCTTCCCCTACTTCTATTCCGTACTCCTCGAGAATACCAACAAGATATTCCACCCCGTCAAGTGAAAAAAGCGCCTCAACAGATGCCTTTGTCTCCCCGGTCCTTATATCTTCCTTGCTGAACCTGCCGCCGCTTATGGCAGCCAAAGCATCAATCACAAGTGATTTTCCCGATCCTGTCTCACCTGTGATTATGTTGAGCCCGGGTTCAAGAGTTACTACCTGATGCTCAATTATTACATAGTTTCTGATACTTATTTCCTGAAGCATTACCGCATCACCTATTTCATCAACTTCTTCAGCTTTTCTATTACCAACTCAGCACTTTCAGGATTCCTTACCAGTATAAATATATTATTATCACCTGCGAGGGTTCCCACTACTTCTTTGAAGTCCAGTACATCAATTGTTTCAGCCGCTGCATTTGCAGCTCCTGAGAAAGTCTTTACAACAACCATATTTCCTGCGTAGTCCAAGCTTAGAACAGATTCTGCAAAAACCTTTACCAGCCTTTCATTGAGCATGCTGTCCTGTTCCTTCAAACTGGCATATTTGTATATGCCGTTCTCATCAAGTACCTTTACCAGCTTTAACTCTTTTATATCTCTGGATACTGTTGCCTGCGTGATGTTATACCCGCATTTTTTGAGCTCCTCTGCCAGCTCCTCCTGTGTTTCTGTGGGATGCTTCTCGATAATCTCTAAAATCTTTGCATGTCTGGATATTTTCATAAGTATACCTCCACTCTGATTTCTCATTGGTACCTGAACTCTCATGTCATACATGAAAGTCGGAACTTCTATGCTAAACTCTATATTTACAATATTTATTTATTGCAAATATAACAGCCTTCGCACTACCGCTCAGAAATTTTTCTCCTCAGAACATCAAAGAAGCTTCTCTGCTTAAGTTTGACTAAGTTGGTCACGCAGCTTGAGCTTCTAATCTTAACAACCTTGCCTGGAGCTAATTTATATGAATTCTGTCCATCAACAGAAAGCATAACCTCTGTATTTTCCTCGCAGATTTCTATTCTAACCTCATCCTTATCCGAAACTACAATAGATCTGTTATGCAGTGTGTGCGGGCATATAGGGGTTATTACCAGTACATTCAGGTCAGGACTTATAATGGGCCCTCCTGCGGAAAGCGAATATGCAGTAGAACCTGTTGGACTGGATATTACAATACCGTCTGCAGAATACAATTCAAAAAAACTATTATTAATAAATATGGAAAATGTAATGAGCCTGGACTGCATACCTTTTGTAATGCTGATATCATTGAGAGCCAGCAGCCCTTTAAGCTTATCTCCGCTATCCTCTACCGAAGCCTCCAGCATCATTCTTTTTTCTATTGAGTAATCACCCTTCAATATTTTGTCCAGGGACATATACATGTCGCTGATTTCTGCTTCAGCCAAAAAACCAAGATGCCCCAGATTAATGCCGAACAACGGAACACCGTAATGTGAGGATTGTCTTGCTATGTTCAGAATTGTGCCGTCTCCTCCAAGTACAATTATTACGTCACTGTTGGAATACAGCTCCTCAATGTTTACGCCGCCATTCTTATATTCCAGCCTTTTTGCATTTTCCGACTCCAAAAGCAGTTCTATATCTTTATTTGCAAACCAGCTCAAAATGCTTCGTGTTACATTCAAATCCTTGTCTTTTGTTATGTTTGGAACAATACCTATCTTCATTAAATTGCACCATCCAAATATGCGTTTTGCGGAATGCCTGTCGGTTGTCTATTCAGATTCCGCAAAGTTTACCTTGATTATTACCAAATTTGCCTTACATAAAATATTAAACTTCATACACCTTATTTATTGTACTTGTTCTAACTACATTTTATATTATGTGTATAAAATTATCTACTAATTTTTCCATAATATTAACAGCAGATTTATTAAAGAAGTTCATGTGCTTCTGATACAATACTGCTTACATCAGGCTCTGCGGCATTATCTACCGGTGCTTTCCCTCTCGTAAGGTATAGAAGATATTCTATGTTGCCCTCGGGCCCTTTTATCGGAGAATAGCTTAATCCAAGTATTGAAAATCCCATTTCATTTCGGCAGAATTCAATTATTTTGTTGATTACCTCAATATGCACCTGCTTGTCTCTTACAACACCCTTTTTTCCGACCTTTTCCCTGCCTGCTTCAAATTGAGGCTTAATAAGGCATACAAGCTCGCCGTTCTCTTTCAAAAGCTCCTTGACTGCCGGCAGTACCTTTGTCAGAGAAATGAAGGATACATCTATTGAAGCAAAATCCGCATGCTCGCCGAGGGCATCAGGAGTCACATACCTGATATTTGTTCTCTCCATGCATACAACCCTGCTGTCAGTCCTTAATGACCAGGCCAGCTGTCCATAGCCGACATCTATAGCATAAACCTTTACAGCGCCGTTCTGAAGCATGCAGTCAGTAAAGCCGCCTGTAGAAGCGCCAATATCCAAAGCCACCTTGCCCTCGAGGGTCAGTCCGAACTCCTTCAGTGCTTTTTCCAGCTTCAAGCCTCCTCTGCTGACATAGGGCAGTGAATCTCCCCTAATCTCAATTTCTGAATCCGGTGGAAGCTTTGTACCCGGCTTATCAACCTTCACTCCATTTACATATACAATACCGGACATTATCTGGCTGCTGGCTTTTTCCCGGCTTGCAGCCAGGCCGAGATTGTGAATCAGAACGTCCAGTCTTTCTTTCTCCTTCAATGTTCCTTACTCCTTCATGATTCTGTTTAATATACTTTCACAGTCCATATTTTTGAGGGAATAAAGCTCTTCCTTTTCCCCATGAGGTATGAAGCTGTCATCAAAGCCTATCATTCTTACATCAACATCAAGTTTCTTTTGGCTGTACAGCTCAAGAATGCTGCTCCCGAAACCACCGCTTATTACATTATCCTCTATTGTGTAAATTATCTTGTGCTTTTCTGAAAGCTCCAAAAGCAGCTTCTCATCGAGAGGCTTAATAAATCTGGCATTAACCAGAGTGAAGTTTTTCCCTGCCTTTTTAAGCTTTTCACAAACCTTCAGGGCCCTATATACCATATTTCCTTCTGAAATGATGACTCCGTCTTCTCCAGTCATCAGCACTTCGCTTTTTCCAAATTCCAGGGGATTATCGGGGCACTGAAACTCTTTGACATTCCCTCTGGGATATCTTATGGCTGACGGCCCATCCAGTGAAAAAGCAAGCTTTAGCATTTCACTCAGCTCTTTCCCGTCCTTGGGACTCATTACCGTAATATTCGGTATATGCCTGAGGTATGTAATATCAAATACACCCTGGTGAGTCTCCCCATCAGAGCCTACTATGCCTGCCCTATCGATGGCGAACACCACCGGAAGCTTTTGCATGCATACATCATGGAGTATCTGGTCATATGCTCTCTGCAAAAATGTAGAATACACTGCAAATACGGGCCTGTATCCACCTGCAGCCAAACCTGCGCTGAAGGTCACCGCATGCTGCTCTGCTATGCCCACATCGAAGAACCTGTTTTTATATTTTGAAGCAAAGTCTGCCAAGCCGGTTCCTTCTGCCATGGCAGCGGACACAGCAACAATTTTGTCATTTTTTTCAGCAAGCTCTGATAAGGTTTCCCCGAATACCTGCGAATAGGTCTTTTTCGAGCTTTTTACCTTAAGCTCTCCTGTTTCAATGAAAAATGGATTTACCCCATGGTACATGCTGGGTTTATCCTCTGCAATCGGATACCCTTTCCCCTTTACTGTGACTACATGTATCAGTACGGGGTAACCATTGTATGTCTTTGCCCGCTTGATTACATCCTCCAGCTTCTTTATATCGTGTCCATCTATTGGCCCAAAATACTTGAAACCCAGTTCTTCAAAAAAAACTCCTGGTACTACAAGATATTTCAACCAGTCCCTTAGGTTTTCAGCAAGCTTGAACATCGATTTTCCCACAAGTGGAATCTTTTTCAGAATAGTCTCTAGCTCGCCCTTCAGCTTGAAGTATGCCGGTTCGGTCCTGAGTCTGCTCAGATAGTTCGATAAAGCACCGGTATTATGTGAAATGGACATTTCATTGTCATTCAGTATTACAATGAAGTTTGTCGGGAAATCCCCTGCGTGGTTCAGGGCTTCAAAGGCCATGCCTCCCGTAAGGGCTCCGTCGCCTATTACAGCTACGACAGAATGGTTATCCCCGGCCAGGTCCCTTGCTTTTGCCATACCGAAGGCTGCAGATATCGATGTGCTGCTGTGCCCTGTTTCAAATGCATCATGGATGCTTTCTTCCCTTTTGGGAAAACCGCTTATACCATCCTTTTTTCGTAAGGTCTTAAAGCTTTCTCTTCTTCCTGTTATAATTTTATGAACGTATGACTGATGGCCTACATCCCAAACAATTTTATCCTTAGGCGAATCAAAAATCCTGTGAAGTGCAAGGGTAAGCTCAACTACACCAAGGTTTGAAGCCAGGTGTCCTCCATTTTCAGATACTACATTTATTATATAGTCTCTAAGCTCTTCAGAGAGAATTTTCAATTCAGCATAACTCAGGCCTTTCAAGTCTGAAGGCGAATTTATATTATCAAGAATCTTATACATTTATTACCCAACCTCTAAAAATATTATTTAATCATTATATTTGCGACCAATATACCCAATACAGCTCCTGCCACCACTTCTTTCGGAGTATGCCCAATAAGTTCCTTCAGCCTTTCGTTGGCAATAGGCTTGTTATGGGCAAGGTCTTCTATAATTATATTAAGAATTTTTGCTTGATTTCCTGCTGCCCTCCTGACTCCTGCAGCATCATACATGACCACAAAAGCAAAAGACAGGGATATGGCGAAAATCGGTGAGTCCCAACCGTACAGTCTTCCTATCGCAGTGGAAAGGGCCATGACAAAGGAGGTGTGAGAGCTTGGCATGCCGCCTGAGCCTACAAATCTGGTAAGGTCAATTTTCCTGCTGCTGTAATAAGTAAGAATAATCTTCATAATCTGTGCTATTAACCATGCTGTAACACAGGTCATAAGCACCTTATTGTCAATGATTTTCACAAAAAAGTTCAAAACTAATCCTCTCCTCAAGCATTTCGCAATACCCCGTATGCTTAATTATCTCTGTTAATAATATAGTCTGCCAGTTCACTAAGATAATACCCTCTGTTTCCATAGATCTTAAGCTTCTTTTTGGCTTCCTCAACCAGTTCTTTAGCTATTTGCCCGGATTTTTCCAAGCCGTAGCAGCTTATAAAATTAGCTTTGTGAAATTTCGCATCCTGGTTTATGCATTTGCCCAGCTTTTCTGTTGAGCCTGATACATCAAGAATATCATCTGCAACCTGAAATGCCAGGCCTATCAGGTCACCATATTCCATAATATTTTTTATGTCATCTTCAGGTGCATCAGACAGAACAGCACCTGCAGCCAATGAAGCTGTAATAAGTGCTCCTGTCTTTTTGGCATGCATCTTCTTTAAAGTATCAATATCGATGCACTTGTTTTCCGAATACAGGTCTATGCACTGCCCCCCTATCATTCCCGATACCCCTGAGGCTCTGCCTATAATGTCCATGGCCTTTATGTATTCAAGCTTAGGATTCCTTACTATAATACCTGTCATAGTTTCAAATGCATGGTTCAGAAGGGCATCACCGGCAAGAACTGCATAGCCCTCTCCATATACCTTATGGTTGGTAGGCTTTCCCCTTCTCAGATCATCATTATCCATGGCAGGCAAATCATCATGTATAAGTGAATAAGTATGTATCATCTCTATACAGCAGGCGAAGGGAAGTACTTCCTCCTCACTTCCTCTCAAAAGCTCACAGGACATAAGCGCAAGTATGGGCCTAAGCCTCTTTCCGCCTGCAAACAGGCTGTACCGCATTGCTTTCGTTATTATTGGTATTTCACTGTTTTCAGCAACTAACAAATCCAGCTTTTTGTCAACTACCTGCCTTTTTTCCGTCATATACCGGTTTAAGTCCAATTTTATGCCTCCTTGATTTGGCTTATGTTGAATTCTTCCATCTGCTCACCGTTCCGGTTCATTATAGCCATAACTTTTCCTTCCGCTTCCTCCAGCATGACTGAGCATGACTTGGAAAGGGATATGCCCTCCTGGTAGATTTTTATAGAATCCTCCAGGGATATATTCCCTGCTTCCAGGGTTTCAACTATTTCTTCCAACCGCTTTAGAGCCTGTTCAAATGAAAAATTCTCTTTCATATAATTTTTCTCCATTTCAAGATATTATTTTGAAATTATCTCATATATATACCATTGTGCTATTTTTCCAATTCTTTTACTTCTACCTTTGCGGTTCCATCCTTAAGCCTTATTTCAAGCTCTTCATAAAGCTTCATCTGTTTTACCGATGTTAAGAGCTTTCCGTCAGCCTTCCTCATGATAATTCCGTAGCCCCTGTTCAGGGCAGATTCCGGATTTAATATGTACAGCTTGCCTATTGCTTTATCAAGCTCATTTTTGCTACTTCTCAATATATTCTGCATGTTATAATCCAGATACTTGTCAAGCATATCCAAGGTCTGATTCATATTTAGTATTTTCCTTTCAAGCTGCCTGAAGACATTATCCTTGGAAATTCTCTCGATCCTTGTCCTTTTATTGTTTATATAGTTTACAATTGATGAATTAAGTACATATTGATACTGGCTGACCCTGCTCATAAGGCTCTGTTTGTCAGGTACCGCCAGTTCAGCTGCTGCAGATGGAGTCGCAGCCCTGAGGTCTGCTGCAAAGTCAGCAATTGTAAAATCTGTCTCATGCCCCACTGCTGATATAACAGGTATATCTGACTCATATATGGCTTTAGCGACCACTTCCTCATTGAAGGCCCAAAGCTCTTCTATGGAGCCTCCTCCACGCCCTGCTATCATAAGATCGACATTTCCCTTTGTATTGAAATATCTTATTCCTTCCGCAATCTCATTTTCTGCACCTGCCCCCTGAACCTGCACTGGGTATAAATATATGTCAACACAAGGGCATCTTCTTTTTATTATAGAAATTATATCCCTTACTGCTGCACCTGTTGGTGAGGTTACAATACCTACAGCCTTGGGCAGGAAAGGAAGCTTCTTTTTCCGCGCTTCATCGAAATAGCCAAGGGCAGAAAGCTTTTTTTTAAGCTGTTCATACGCCTTGTAAAGAGAGCCCGTCCCTTCAGGAATCATATCCTCTGCATAAAGCTGGTACTGGCCGTCTCTTTCATATATGGAGAAATAGCCTCTCACAATAACGGCACAGCCGTCCTCAGGTATGAATTTCAACTTTGAAGCATTTCCCTTGAACATTACGCATTTTATTCTCGAATCTGCATCTTTTAATGTAAAATATACATGTCCTGAGGTATGCAGCTTGAAATTTGATATTTCACCCTTGACAAAAAGGTGAGAAAGAAGTATGTCGTTCTGCATCAGATATTTTATATAGTTATTAATCTCGGTAACCGTAAAAACCTTTTCGCTACTCATTATTCCTCCTGGCTTAAGCTCATATAGCAGCCATCTATGCTTATGGGAATATCTATCCCCTTTGTTTCATACTCACTGCACAGCCTGTCCATCTCCTGTCCGCATGGGAATTTCATACCCATGGCAACACCTGTACGGTCTATGAACCGGCCTGCACTCAAATCGCTGGTGCCTCCGATTTCAGTAATTTTCATCTGTTGTTGATTATATTAAATACCCTTTACATCGGTTTCTCTTACAATTTTGCCTAACACGCCGTTGACAAAGCCTCCGGATTCGTCTGTGCTGTATTTCTTAGCCAGCTCAATGTCCTCACGGTAAAGTATTTCATACAAAGCCAGCCTTAATATTGCCAGGTCAACTTTAGCAATCCTTTCCTTGGTCCAGCCGGTGGTATTGGTCTGTATCAAATGGTCAATATGCTCCAGCTTATCTATAGTTCCCCTGATTATCCCCTCTGCAAATTTCATATCATTGCTGCTCAGTGTATCCTGAAGCTTATCATCAATATTTTCGTCTTCTGCATCAAAAAAATCCTTCAGCATTTCATCAAGATTTTCATTTTTGTTGAAGTCAGTACTATACAGAAATTGAATTGCAGATTCTCTGGCAAGTCTTCTACTCATATATCCTCCTAGTTTATCGCTAATAAAAGCATTCATCTTTTGCATATAATTTAAACTAACCCTCTGTCAGGATCATACCGTTATTAGAGGGTTAGTTTATATGATTCTATTTGGATTTTGTATCCGGATTCTCTTCTTCCTTAGTCTCTTTCTCCATATTTACTCCCTGAATATGGATATTTACCTCTACTACGCTAAGGCCGGTCATTGTCTCAACAGCCTTCTTGACATTTTCTTGTATCTGCCAGGACACATCCGGTATTCTCACGCCGTATTCAACAACTATGTAAAGGTCTATAGCAGCTTCTTTTTCGCCAACCTCAACCTTCACGCCCTTTGAGGGGTTCTTCTTTCCAAGTATCCCTGTTATGCTGTCGGCTATTCCGCCGCTCATGGAACAAACACCCTTCACTTCCTTGGCAGCTATTTCAGCAATGATTGCAACTACATCATCTGCAATCTTAACATTACCATACTTATCTAATTTTATTTCATTATCCAAGTATTGCACCCCCTTATATGTAGTTAATGTTCTATTTATTAATTATAGCAAAACCCGAATATATTTACAAATATATGTAATGGTGTTTTTATCTGAACATTATTATATTATACAGTAATGTCATATTTATTCAAGGGTGCATATTTAGGCTTACATATGTATACTAGTTTTTCTTCATTATCTTTATATTCTTCGCATCCAGCTTGGTCTTTCTTTCTACTATGTCCTGAATTTGAGCAATATTTGAGGGAGTGAGCTCCTTTGCTTCAACTATTACAGTTGCAGAATCATCTGTGAGAAATACCAGCGCGTCATTGAAGCCGCGGGCAACTATGAGGTTCTCAATTATCATTTCCTTCTCAGTGAGTGACACAATTTTTACAAGCTCCTGCTGTGCCATGTTCTTAAAATTCTCTTCCGCTTTTTCACTGTTAATTATGTCCTGCCACATTTCAACTTCCTTGCTCCTGTTCTTATCCCTCTCAAGCCTGTATTCAGAGAAGAAGGAAGCACTTGCCGTTTCTATCGCTTCATTATTATTTTCCTCTATTACTGCTGCTTCTCCGCCCTCATTTGTACCCGGTGTTTCTTTAGACATATTATCTCCTTGATCCGCAACCGTCCCTTCTTCGGTGTTTATAACCTGCGCATCCAAGTCAAGACTTGAATCCGCCAATCTCTCGGAAGTAAAGCTGTTGTATGCATACCCGACAACAAACAGCAATATTATCATTGAGCATATTATGATGTTTTTTCTCCTTACTTGCATGACTATACCTCCCTCAATTATATTTCATATCAATTTCTTTCATACACTGTTACTCTATACGCAGGAATATCCAATACCGTTTGCACCGCCTGAGATATTTTCAGTTTCACCTTTGAATCTTTCGCACCTTCGGCAACTACAATTACTCCTTTTATTTCAGGATTTACCTCCTTTATTATCAAAGGCTTGGAATTGCCTCCCTGAGCTGCTGTAAATACGACTTTGTCATCTGTTGTTTTTTCATTGATTATCCGTGTTCCACCGCTTGTATCCTTTTCATTGGTCACTTTATCAGAGATTGATTCATCCTTTGCAGGGATTATCTCTGTTCCGCCTTTCAGAGTAATCATTACCGACACCCTTCCGGCACCCTGGATTTTGCTGAGTATTGATGACAGGTCGTTTTCCAGTCCTCTCACATAATCAGACGCTGTATCGCTCTTGGTTCCTGTTTCTGTTTGTGTACTTTCATTATAAAGACTTTCTTCAGCATTCCCATCCGCCCTCATATCCCTGTAAAAATCAGCAATTATAATCAGAGCCAAGCCTATGCAGAATACAATTATCAGATTTGCCGTAGTCTTTTTCGACAAGTTAAGCTTTTGGAGATTCTCTTTCTTTAGTTTATCCTTTAACCACTCGAGTAATTTCATAAAATTTCCTCCTTGCATTATTACTGCAGTACTTTCACGTTTACGATCGACTCGCTGATTCCTAGAGCTTTACTTATTTCATCCTTTATCGTGCTGCTTATCTTGCTATCATTCAAATTATATTCAGCTTTGTCTTTATTAATTACATTTTTCTTTTCTCCCGTGCTCTCATTGATTCCTATTTTTATCCTGTCTACCTCTATTACTTCCTTTTCTTCCTTGTTTAAGCTGACCTTTATTGCTTTTATATTTCCGAAATCCTCCTTCAAAAAAT
>CAZUGK010000053.1:0-21582 GCA_964619815.1 uncultured Clostridiaceae bacterium
GCCTGCTTTAAGCCCTTACCCAATAAATCTCCTATACCCTGCCTGTAAGCAATCTTACTTACTAATTCAATAATTGTATCCGTATTTCCCCAGCTAAGGTCCAAGCCGTCTGCTTCTTCCTTTGTGATTGCATTCCTCTGGTAGCACTCCATGAGCCATTGAATGCAGCCGCCTGTGGATATAACATCCAAACCATAAATATTACATAATTCCCCTGCTTTGATTACCGCAGCCGTATCTGTAGTTCCGCAGCCTCCGCCGAATGCGTTCAGGGTTTCATATTCAGGCCCGCCGGTATAGGTGCCCCTGTACTTGCCGCTATCAACAGTAACAAACCTATGACAGCCAACAGGACAGGAATAGCAGGAAATCCTTCTCTTCAGGAATCCGCCTTCAACAAGATAAGGGCCTGTCAAATACTTTATATTATCTATGCTTCCCTCCTGGTAGTTCTTTACCGGAAAGGCTCCTACGGCATTTGTGGATTCTACGCCAATGCTTGTTCCATAATCCGACAGAGGCTGGACACCCGGTACTGAGTTCATTTTACCGTACATAACCTCCAAGGCATTGAAAAATCTCTCCGGCTGTGCAACCTTTATCCCCTTGGTGCCTTTGGCAGCAATGGCCTTAAGGTTCTTGTCCCCCATCAAGGCTCCGCCGCCGCCTCTTCCTGCTGCATTATAGATAGATGCCTGTATTGAAGCATATACAACCTTGTTTTCCCCGGCCGGCCCTATGCAGGCTGTTTGAATTTCAGGATCATCATTTGCTTCTCTTATTAATTCATTTGTCTCCCTTACGTCCTTGCCCCACAAAAATCCTGCATCTCTGATTTCCACTACATCGTCTTCTATATAAATATAAACAGGCTTCTTTGCCTTGCCTTTAACAACCAGCAAATCATATCCTGCATACTTCAGCTGAGCACCGAAGTGTCCGCCTACATTGGTCTTGAAAAACTCGCCTGTTGCAGGACTTTTAAAAAGTATGGAAGTCCTGCCGGAACAGGGTACTATGGTACCTGTTAAAGCACCGGGAGCAAATATTATTGTGGAACTCTCATCGTAAGGACTTACAGCAGGATCCATCTCCTCCAAAAGTATATGGGTGGCTATACCCCTGCCGCCAATGTACTTTTTCACAAGGGAATCGTCATCGATTTTGTCATGCCGGATCTCTCCACTGCTCAGATCCACTCTCAATACGTCAATTGGCATTGTTGGCAACATATTCAACCCTCCCGTAAACCTTTCTATAATTTCATTTTCATTTTTCTTCCCAATACAACAGACATAACTACAGCAAGAATAACAACCGTACCCTTTGTTATGTATTGGAAGTAATAAGGTACATTAAGCATTGTCAAGCCATTATTCAACATACTTATAATAAAGGCTCCCACGAAGGTTCCGCTTCCTGTAGGCTCACCATCGCCAAACATTGTAGTACTCAAATATACAGCGGCTATAGCGTCAAGCAGGAAATCTTCTCCGGCAAGAGGCTGCGCCGAGCCAAGCCTTGAAGTAAGTATTACTGCCGCAAAGGCAACACTTACACCTGATATGATAAAGGTTAACATTCTGTATTGTTTAACATTTATACCCGCATAAAGACTTGCAACAGAGTTCCCTCCAATTGCATAAATCCTTCTTCCCAAAGTTGTCTTAGTAAGAACAAAGATTGCTGCAGCCACAAATATAAACATCAGTATTACAGGGAAGGGTATCGGTCCTACATAGCCCTGTCCGATAAAAGTTGCTATTTCCGGTATTGTATTCGGGAAGAATATAGGATTTCCCTTTGTTATCAGCATCTTGATCCCGTATACAATGGAACCCACAGCAAAGGTAGCAATAAAGTCAGGTAAACCTATATATGCAACCAGGGTTCCGTTTACTGCACCTATAATGAGTCCGCAGACAAGCGACAGAACTAATGCAAGCCAGAAATTATTTGTTGCAATAAGACTTACAGCAAATACAATATTGATCAGCCCGGCTGCATTACCGATGGACATATCAAAGCCACCGGCCCCCATGACGAAGGTGAAGCCTATGGATACAATAGTCAGCATGCTCATTTGCCTCAGAAGCATCAAAAAGTTGCTTGAAGTGCAAAAATTATCTGCAGCGAAGGAAAAAAATATAAATATTACTAATGCTACAAGGGCAGTCGCGTATTTTCTTAAAAAGTTCAAAGTATTCTTGTTATCTAACTTAACCTGTTTCTCCATCAAGTTCTTCCTCCTAACATTGCAGCCATTATCTTATGTTCTGCATTATCTTCTTTAGGATTATATTCACCAACGATCCTTCCATCGTTCACTACAAGAATCCTGTCGCATAAACCCAGAAGCTCAGGCAAATAGGATGAAAGTATCATTATGGATTTGCCTTCCTTTGCCAAATCATCAAGCAGCAGGTAAATATCCTCTTTGGCCTTTATGTCTATCCCCTTTGTCGGTTCATCGAAAATCCCGATTTTGAAATCTCCATTCAGCCATCTTGCCAATATTACCTTCTGCTGATTGCCTCCGCTTAGAAACTTAATCGTTTGCAGGGGTCCGGTGGTCTTTATGTTCAATTTCCTGATATATTCGTTTGTTGTAGATATTTCTTCTTTTCTATCTATTACAGCTCTCCTGGCCCACTTATTCAAATAGGTTAATGTAGTGTTCTTGGATACACAATAATTTGGCACTAACCCTTCTGCCTGCCTTTCCTCCGGCACCAGGGCTATCCCGGAAGCTATTGCGTTTTGAGGGCTAGGTGAGTATTCTTTCCCCATAACCTTCATATGCCCTTTTTCTAAAGCATCAAGTCCGAATATCGCCTTGGCAATCTCTGTTTTTCCTGCGCCTACCACGCCGGCTATGCCAAGAACCTCTCCCTTTTTTAAATCAAAGCTTATATTCTTTAATCTGTCGGTATATATATTCTCTGCCTGAAAATGAACATCTTCACAGCAGTAAGAGCAATCTCTCTGATAATTGTTATAGGATTTATGTCCCAGCATCATTGAAATGATCTTTTCAACTGTTGCTTCCTCTCTGTTCATCGTGCCTATCTTTCTTCCGTCTCTGAATACAGTAGTCCTATCAGATATTTCCATTACCTCTTCAAGATTGTGGGAAATATATATTATACTAAGGCCATGCTCTTTAAGGCCTTTAATAATATTCAACAGTCTTTTTCTTTCTTCTTCCCCGAGAGACGTTGTCGGTTCATCGAATATTACCAGCTTGGGATTATGGACGAGAACTTTGCTGATTTCCACTATTCTCTTCATTGAAGCGTTCAATAAAATGGCGGGAGTGTTAACATCGAAATCAATTCCCAGGCTTTTAATTACTTCTTTCGCCTTTGCTTTCATTGCATTGTCGTCAGTATAACTAAGACCGGCAAACTTTTTCTTTTTTTCCGAACCCACAAAAATATTTTCATATACCGAAAAATAAGAAACCAGGTTTATCTCCTGATGCACTGTCCGTATTCCGGCATCCTCGCTCTGCTTTACATTGGCAAAGCTGACAGGCTTGCCGTCGAATAACATTTCTCCCCCTGATGGCTGATGTACTCCGGATAATATCTTTATAAAAGTTGATTTACCTGCACCGTTTTCACCGATAATAGAATGAATTTCCCCCCGCTTCAACTCAAAGTCAATATCCTTCAAAACCCAAACACCATTGAATTCCTTTTCTACTCCCCGTACTTCCAATATGTTTTCGTTTTTTACATTTGTGTCTGCTGTAGCCATTCTTTCACCTACCTGACTAGATTATTATGGAATGGCAATGCTTCCATCGCCATTCCACACATACAATTGATTTTACTTATTGAGCAGGGATATTGTCCTTTGTTATAAGCTTTCCAGGAATGTATATATGTCTTTCGGATATTGTATTTCCTTTAAGCAGTTCAAAGATCTTATCAACAACTGTTCTTGCCATTGTATCAGGATCCTGAGCTAAAGTGAGCTTAAACGGGCTGTCCTCTTTTTGCATCTCCTTGTAAGCTTCAGGGTCACCGTCTATACCTACAACTACGATTTTATCTTGTAGTCCGGCTTCTCTGATTGCCTGTGCTGCTGCAAGTCCTACACCGTCAAAGGTAGCATATACGGCACTTACTTTTCCGGGATTTGCCTGGAGTACTGCTTCCATCTTAGCCTTTCCATCAGGGAAGTAATCAGGCCATGCATAGGTAAATCCTGCTAATATTTTTACATCCGGTTTGCTCTCGAGTACTTTATGCATTGCAGCTCTTCTTACTCTTATCATAGAACCTGCATCATTGTATATTTCAACTATATTGCCCTTTTCGCCTATCAGCTTCACCATTTCTTCTGCTGCAGTGGTACCAAGCTGATTGTTGTCAGACTCTACAAATACATCAACGAAGTCTGCATCTCCGGCATCCATGGAGCCTATCAATATACCTTTGCTTTTTGCTTCTTTAAGAGCCGGTGCTAATTGTGTAATATCGCCTTCCTGGATTATGATGGCATTTACGCCCTGAGCTACCATATTTTCTATGGAAGCTACTCTTCCGGGAACGTCAGCATTTACAGTTGCAATTACTTCTCCACCGTTTTTCTTTATCTGGTCTTCCAGGGATGCTTTACCGATTCTTGCAAAGAAGTTGGCTTGTCCAAAATTGTTTATGCCTACCTTGAATACTTTGTCAGCAGGTGCCGGTGTTGCTGCTGCTTCCTGAGCCGGAGCACTGCTTGAACATCCGCTTAATGCCAGGCTTAACACCATCATACAACATAGGATAATAGTTACTCTTTTTTTCATACAATCCCCTCCATAATATTTTTTTTATTTGCTTAACTTTTCAAAGGGCACATATTCAAGCTCAGGGTAGCCATATCTGGCTCCTCCCAAAGCCTTCCTTCCAGCTTTTGTTTCCATGCATTTCCTTAGCCTGTCGTGGCAAGGCAGTCCGACGACAGTAATTTTCATTCCTGCTTTAAGTTCTGCACTCATCACACCCAAACCGTTGTCAGAATAGAGCATACATGCCAGGTCAGGGAAAACTGATTTTATTTTTCCATCCACCCATACTGCCATGACTTCATTTTTTATAACCAACTTAGCTTTCCTGCCGGAAAACTCACCTGCTCCGTCCATAGTTGCATTGGTCAGGTAAAATCCGCCTTTGTCTTCACCTTCTACTTCATGTACAACACCTTCAAAGAGCTTCAAACCTTTTTCCTCAGCTATAAAGGCTTCCACAGGATTTTGCCCCTTTGCTTTTGCATTCAGTATGGTTCTGCCTATTCTTATTGAATTGGACACTGCTCCCGGTATACAGCTTTCCTTAAGCTGTGCACCGGTCATGGCATAGTGTGCATTCGCACCCATTCCCCCGCCTTTGGTAACTACAAATCTTCCAACTTCGTCTGCATAGGTTGTTTCAGTAGACTCCATGACTACTATGGTATTTCCCTTGTTATCCACTAGAGGCATAGGAGTCAGCGAAATACCATACCCTATAAAGCTTGTCATCTGGGTTTCGGGAGCTGACCTTCCTACTGCATCAGCATTGATAACGGGTATCCCCATTCTGGCAGCCAGGGTCATTATAACAGGAGAATTCAAGCCTCCTGCTTCAAAAGGAATTATGTAGTCTATCTTCCTTCCCTTTAACTTTTCCATTTCCTTTACTGCTTTCATCAATACAAAGTCATCTTCCCAGGAAGCTACAATTTCTTCATAGCTCATGTTTTCCAATGCCTTGACCGAGCCCATTATTCCGCCGCTGCAGATAAATGCATCATCTTCTACATCCTCAGGGTCAACAACATCAATGACTCTCCCTTTGTTAAAATCATTTTCCAGAATTTTTCTTCCCCATTCCGGATCTCCTCCGCCACCAGTTCCGTAAATACCATAGCCTATTAGCAGAGCATCAATATCATCCTTATTTAATTTCCAGCGTGCCACCCGATTTTTCACTCCTTTCAAAAAACTTGCAACGATTTGACACAGTTTTAACGGTATTGTTTCATATTGCAAAACAATGTTTCTAAAAATAATATATTCTATGTTTTATAAGCAAATCCTTCTTTTTTGAAAATTAATTATTTTATTTTTCTAACTTTTTTTAAAAAAGCTGCAAAGCATAAGATCTTGAATTGCGGACGCACGTAAATATGCAATTTATGACAATTTTAGATGTCATAATGTATTTATGAATTTTTAAATATATGATATAATATTTAGTTGGATAATTGTTTTTTACAGAAATGCATTTTGGGGGAAAGGATGTAATTTTATGATAGGTAATAAGGATAGCCCTGTCCAATCCTTAGACAGAGCAATTCAGATTTTGGAAGAACTCGCTTTGCATAGAGACGGCTGTGGTGTTACAAGCCTGGCAGCCTTGACCGGCCTTCACAAAAGTACGGTTCACAGGCTTTTGAATGCACTGATGGCTCGAGGCTATGTTTCAAAAAATATTGAAAATGACAAATATTCCTTGGGGATGAAAGTACTATATCTTGGTAGTGCAATACTGGATCGCATGGATGTAAGGACTGTTGCCAAGCCATTCTTAGAGCAATTATGCCGTGATACCGATGAGGTCGTCCATTTGTCAACTATTGACGGCACAGAAGCTGTATACATTGATAAGGTTGAAAGTCCGAATAAAAACATAAGAATGTACTCCCAGATAGGAAAGAGAGTCCCCCTTCACTGCACCGGAGTCGGCAAGGTCCTGTTGGCCTGGCTTCCTGACAGTGAGGTTGAATATATTCTTGGAGTGAAAGGCATGGAGCCTTATACCCAAAATACAATAACAAGCATAGAAGGCCTGAAGAAGCACCTGGCAGAGATACGAAAAAACGGATATGCCTTTGATGAGCTTGAGCATGAAGAGGGAATCAGATGTGTTGCAGCACCAATATTCAACATGAATGGGAAGGTAGTAGCTTCCGTAAGTATATCAGGTCCGATAATGTACGTGACTCTGGACAGGATGCCCAAGCTGACTGAGGAAGTATTGAAAACTGCGAAAAATATTTCATATCAGTTAGGTTATTTTAAATAATATAATAAATTTTCAATGATTGAAGGATTTTAACAAATTAGGTAGAATAATATTGTATAACGGTACAATGTTTCATATTATAAAACTAGAATTGATGTTTTCAATTCTTTTTTGTCGTGCATTTATAGAGACAATGTTTCATATTATAGAACGTAAGTGTTTGGCTTTCTCCAAGCAAGCGCAAAAATATCTCTACTGATGCATTTCAATAATCGAGGAAGCCTTTTATGCAGCTCATTTAGAAGAAGTAGTATGCTAAGGAAATATGCACTTCCCCGTTCGTCATAATAATTTAGGAGGACTAAGTAATGAAGAGAATTGAAACCATAAGGAGAATTTCGGAACTTGGCATTGTAGCTGTTGTACGAACAGAAACCAAAGAGAAGGGTATTAAAATAGTCGATGCCATAAAAAAAGGCGGAATAAAAGCCATAGAAGTAGCGATGACAGTACCTGGAGCTCTGGATATTATAAAAGAAATAGCAGAAACCTACAAAAACGAAGATGTCATAATCGGTGCAGGCACGGTATTGGATCCTGAAACCGCGAGGGCATGCATCCTGGCCGGAGCCCAATACATAATAAGCCCGAATCTGAATATTGAAACACTTAAGCTGTGCAACCGTTACAGAGTTCCGTCAATGCCCGGGGTAATGACGGTAAACGAAGCCCTTGAAGCTATGGAATACGGCACAGAAATACTTAAGCTTTTCCCCGGAAACGCATTTGGTCCTTCCATCATAAAGGCATTTAAAGGACCGCTGCCTTATGCCAATTTCATGCCTACAGGCGGAGTAGACATAAGTAATGTTAAAGATTGGTTTGAAGCAGGAGCAGTAGCTGTTGCTACAGGAAGCAACCTTACAAAGGGTGCCAAAACAGGGGACTATGAATCCATAACCAAAACTGCAGAAAAATTCGTTGAAGAAGTAGCAAAATATAAGAAATAGGAGGTTTTGTAATGGGTAAATTTATAACCTTCGGAGAAATAATGCTTAGGTTGTCCCCTATTGGGTATGAGAGATTCATCCAATCCAGACAATTTAATGTTTTTTATGCAGGCGGCGAGGCAAATGTAGCTGCTTCCCTTGCTAATTACGGCTTAGACGCTTATTATGTTACAAAGCTTCCCTCCCATGAAATAGGGCAAGCTGCAGTAAATGAGCTGAGAAGAGTTGGAATCAGAACTGATTACGTTGTTCGCGGAGGCGGCAGGATTGGCATATATTATTGTGAAAAAGGAGCTTCACAAAGAGCATCAAAAGTAATATATGATCGTGCTCATTCTGCTATAGCAGATGCTAAAAGGGAAGACTTTGACTGGAAAAAAATATTCGAAGGAGCAGAGTGGTTCCACTTCACAGGCATAACTCCGGCACTTTCCGACGGATGCGCAGAGATTACCCTCGATGCACTCAAGGCTGCCAAAGAAGCCGGTATTACAATCAGCGTTGACCTGAACTACCGAAAAAAATTATGGAGTACCGAAAAAGCCGGCAAGGTAATGGCCGAGCTTGTTAAATACTGCGATGTTGTAATCGCCAATGAAGAGGATGCAGATAAGGTATTCGGCATAAAAGCGTCCGAAAGCGATGTAAATGAGGGCAAGCTTTGTGATGATGGATATAAGAAGGTCGCAAAGGAACTATACGATAGATTCGGCCTCAAATATGTTGCAATAACCCTGAGAGAAAGCTACTCAGCCTCTGATAACGGATGGTCCGGAATGCTCTTCGACGGAAGAAACTACTACAAGTCAAAGAAATATGATATCCACATAGTTGACCGTGTCGGAGGCGGTGATTCCTTCGGCGGCGGACTGATATACGGACTTGCCTCAGGTATGGATAATCAATCTGCCCTTGAGTTTGCTGCAGCAGCTTCCTGCTTGAAGCATACAGTGGAAGGAGACTTTAATGCCATGTCTGTTGAAGAGGTCATGACACTTATGAAAGGTGACGCTTCCGGCAGGGTTCAAAGATAAATTGTATTGTTTGGGGGTTGTTAGTGAATGCTTTGCTTAGAACATATAGGTATATGCGCCAAAGATACAGTATCCTTAAAAGACTGGTATGTTAAGTATTTCAAGCTGGAAGTAGTTTATGACAACAAAAAGGACAAACCTACTTTCATTTTGAAATTTCCCGATGGTGGGTTTCTGGAAATATATGCTGCCGAAACAGAAAATGACAGATACGGTAACAAGCACCAGGGCATAAGGCATCTTGCCTTTGGCAGTGACAACATTGTGGCTGAATATCAGAGGTTAAAAAAGGATACAAGCATTGAAAAAGAGTTATCCGAAAATACAAAAGGAGTCAAAACATTTTTCTTAAGAGACCCGGAAGGGAATCTTATACATTATGTTCAAAGACCTGCTGCTCTATAATTTTTAAAAATGACGGGAATAAGTTACATACCATGTATGGCTTATTCCTGTTTATTTTTTGCTGCAAAAGCTGCAAAATAAAATTATGTTTACAGCAAATCCCTATATGGAAAATTTCCGTATCCTATGCTACAATAAGTCTGTCGGTATTCGAAAGAAACTGAACTTTAGTTTTCTTGTAAGGATTTTTCGACTTATATCCTTATGGAATAAGAACGGAGGTAATTTTTCATGGAAATGGGTAAAAGGCCCACATTCTCTTATCACCTTAACACAAGGCAGATTGCCGTTATTGGCATGCTGTCCTCCATCTCAATCGTACTCGGTCTTACAGGCTATGGTTTCATACCTTTGCCGATCGCCAAAGCTACCATAATGCATATACCTGTAATTATAGGGGCAATTTTGGAAGGACCTATGGTCGGAGCAATGGTAGGACTTATATTCGGATTATTCAGCATATTCCAGAATATGTCCAATCCAAGCCTCTTATCCTTTGCGTTTATGAACCCGCTGGTTTCTGTGCTGCCCAGAATTCTTATAGCATTTACGTCCTATTACTGCTATAAGCTTGTGGCAGGGAAAAGTAAAGCATTAGGAATCGGTTTCGGTGCAGCTGTCGGGTCACTCACAAATACCATTGGTGTTCTGAGTATGATTTATCTGTTGTATGCCGCCCGGTATGCAGAGGTAAAGGGAATCGCAGTAAATACGGCAGGTAAAGTGATCTTCGGTATAGCTCTTGGGAATGGGCTGCCCGAAGCAGCAGTAGCGGCTGTTATTACAGTTCCGGTGGTTATGGCGGTTATGAAAAGAAGATAATTTTTCAATAGTTAATAACTCGGAGATATCAATTGTCTCCGAGTTTTGTTTTACCCTTTTAAGCTTTAGAAAATCGGTATTTTTACATGCATTCCCTCATATCTTTTAAATATATGTTTGTCTTATACTCAGATTAAATAAGGGGGAGTCCAAATGTCAGATAAAAGAGTGCTGATTTTCTGCTTTACACTTGCTGCATCAGCCGCAGTGCTTCAGAATATCCCCCATATGTTTGGGCATGCATTGGATTTCGTTGCCATATCGGCAGGCTTCCCTGTATATTCTGCCGCACGGTTCAATTGGGTGTTTGGAGTTGCTGTGTACATTGCAGCTGCGGCCCTGTCGGCAGCCTTGAATACCGGCGAAGCTGTATTCTTCATTTGCACAAACGGGATAATCGGGCTTTCATTGGGAATCATGAAGGACCGATTGAAAAACATTAATTTTGTACCTGTCCCTTCTGCCATACTTGTAATTATAATGCTTTTCATCGTCAACTATTTATTCGGAATAAGCATTTTCGGTTATTCATCCCTTAATGCCCCCATATTGCAAGCACTTACTCTTTTTCTGCCCCTGTATATATACTGCTACATATATTTGAAGCTGGCTATCTCTGCAGACAACCAGCTTCGCAAGTACACCGGCCTTCATATGTATTGATTGCTATATTTTTTTATGGGTTTACTTTAATGTTTATGCTTCTTCTGAATACAGTTCATTGAAATTAAGCAATATATACATTCTTCCGTTATCCAGCTTTCCTACTCCATTAATATATTTTCTGCTGATGCCGGATACAACTTCTGAAACGGGTTCTATGCTGCCCTTGTCTACAGTAAGCACCTCTGATGCCTCATCAACCACAAACCCTGCCACATTACCTCCTGTATTGGCTACCACTATCCTTGTCCTGTCATCTGTGCCTGAATCCTCCAGGTTAAACCTCTTTTTAAGGCTCATTACAGGGATTACATGGCCTCTGAGATTCAGCACTCCCTCGATATAAGCCGGGGAATTGGGTATTTTTGTAGGTTTGCTGTATGGCACAATTTCATTCACATTAAAAATATCTATCCCATATTCTTGCCCATTAAGTCTGAATATTACCAATTGCATTGTATCCATTACGTTCCCCCCGTTACTTGATTTTTATCTTGTCTATAGTCTAAACTTGTTAAGCGAACTTTTCAACTCCTCTGTCATTCCTGACAGGTTGTTTATATTTGCTGATATTTCCTCCAGAGTGGCAACCTGCTCTTCTGTAGATGCAGCTACCTCCTCAGAGCTTGCGGCATAGCCTTCAGCTATACTTGCCAGTTTGCTTATTACTTCATTTATTTCGGCTGCCTCTTTGTCTATGCTCTTTGTGCCCAGGGTAACCTCTTCAAATTTCGTCCTCATCTGCTCCACCGAAGCTGCAATTACCTCAAATATTCTCTTGACATCGCTTACCGAGTTTTCCTGATCTTTTATGATAAGCTCTGAGGTTTCAACCTCTCTGACAGCATTCTCAGTCCCCTGTTTTATTTCCTCAATAAGATTGCTTATCTTTCCGGTAGCTGCTGAAGATTGTTCTGCGAGCTTACGTACCTCATCAGCGACAACAGCAAAGCCTCTTCCCTGTTCCCCTGCTCTGGCAGCCTCAATAGCAGCATTTAATGCAAGCAGGTTGGTTTGGCTGGATATACTATCTATTACCTCTACTATCTCACCTATCTGCTTGGACTTTTCATCCAGTGACTTTATTGCTGCAGCCACATTCCGGCCGGCTTTAGTATTCTCCATAACCTTTGTATTTTGGAGGCTTACCACCTTCATGCCCTCACCAATCAGCTCATGCACTTGGTCGGACGATTCTGAAGCATTGTTGGTATTCTCAACTATTACCTTCAAATCCTCACCAAGCTGCATAACCTTTTTCAAGCCTTCCTGAACGCTGTTAGCCTGGGTGTCTGCTCCCTTCGCCAGGTCGGAAACAGCTTCAGCCATTTGTTCGGATATTGTGACTGCCTGGTGTGAAGAGGATGTCATCTGGCCTGTATAGGCAGCTACAGAATTGGATAATGCATTTATCTCCCCAACCAACTGCTTTATATTGTCAGTCATTGTATTGAAGCTTTTTGCCAGCTGGCCTATCTCATCCTTTGATTTTATATTGACAATGCTGGTCAAATCTCCTGCAGCCACCTGTGCAGCAGCTTTATTCAGCTTTGTAATCGGTTTTGTTATTGTTGAAGAAATCAAAAATACTACTATTGCCATTATTATCAAGGTAGCAGCAACTGTCGCCGTAAGCTCCTTTATAGTAGCATTCATTTCTGCATAAACCTCGGCTTCGGGAATTGCAATGGCAATCCTCCAACCGGTAAGCGGTACAGTAGTGAAAGTAACCACTTTATTTACGCCTTGTTCCTGAAATCTTGTAAAACCGCTCTCACTATTCAGTAATTTTTCTCCAAGCTGTACAAAGCCTTTGTCGGTATTTTCCGCAAGCTTTGTACCCACAAGCTCCTTTATGGGATGTGCCATAACCATGCCGGTTGCATCAATCAGCATCGCATAACCCTGTTCTCCCATCTTGATTTCATTTATAAGCTTGCTTATCTCAACCAGGGATATGTCTGCTCCCATTACTCCCCTTTGGGAACCGTCAGCAGAATATACCAGCTTTGCAGGAGATACAACTATATTGCCTGTAATTACATCCACATAAGGATCTGTAAATATTACACCATTGGCACCTTTTGCCTGAGTATACTAACCCCTGCTCCTCGGATCCCATCCGGCATCCGGTATCCACCCTGTACCATCAATAAAGCGGCCGTCTGCTTCAAGTCCGACATAAATGTCCTGAATCTGGCTGTTCTTCTTTATAAGTGCTGCCAGTACCTCCTGCTCCTTTTTCTCGTCCACTCCGGACACAAGATTGGCTTCACTTAAGGTTTCAAGTATCCTGGAAAAACCGGACAACCAACTGTTGATCTCTTCTGCCTTCTCTTGGACTACCATTCCGCTTTCTGATTCTACAGTTTTTTCAAGACTAGCCTTGCTAGTCAGGTAAAAGCTGAATGAAGTGAGTATAAACGCCGCAACCGATACTAATAAAACGGGAATCAGGATCTTAACCTTCAGACTTCTCATGCATATACCCCCTTTTTATTTGAGAAATGGATTACCCGCAAGCTTAGTCCAACACATATTGTTCCAAGTCTTGTCCAAAAATTCCACATATTCAATATGAAAATTTTTGGAATTTACTGAATTTTATTACTTTGTTTATTCGCCGCAATTTGACATATTCCTTCTGATTTATCGCCGCTGAAAATAATTATGCCCTTTATAGCTTCCTATAAAGGGCATCTGAATTACTATGTGATATTGTCACTGATTGCTTGGTGCAAAGGTTGCGCAGTCTGTTTCTTCTGTATTGGCAGCATTATTTGGCTGTATCTCTATTCTTGCTGCATTGCAATAATCACCTTGAGCGTGATAGTAGCATGTGTTTACAACACATTTTACTCCGGATAGATGGTCGTTTTTCTTTTCAACTCTGCCTTGCATAACTTAACCTCCTTATAACAAGATTTCAATGAGGGTTTTTTGCACAGTTGCAAAAAACCTACCCGAGCGTTTCAACGAGGCGGGGATATATGCCCACCGCCTATCACAAAATTAGTATCCGCCACTTATAGCAGTGTGGGACATATTTTCGCCTCGTTATAATTTGACTCGGTTCTATTATTGCTCGCAGAGAGCTTTTTATTCAACAATTAAAATTTCTGCATTCTCAAATGCTTCCTCCATTAATCCCACCATATCCAGTTTTTCCTCGGATTTCTTGATTTCCTCCAGCCTCGGCCTGGTCTTTGGATGCTTGGGTACAAAGATTGTGCAGCAATCCTCATAGGGAAGTATTGATGTATCATAAGTACCGATTCGCCGGGAAATATCCATGATATCAATTTTATCCATTCCGATAAGCGGTCTGAACACAGGAAGCTCCAGCTCACTATTGGTAACAAAAATGCTTTCCAGAGTCTGGCTCGCTACCTGTCCCAGGCTTTCTCCCGTCACCAGAGCTTTTGCGCCTTCCTTGGCAGCTGCCATCTCTGCCAGCTTCATCATAAATCTTCGCATTATTATTGTCAGCTCATCTTCCCTGCACTTCTCAATTATATCCATTTGAATCCGGGTGAAAGGAATAATGTAAAGCTTTATCGGCCCTGTATATTCCGACAGCTTCCTTGCCAGCTCCACAACCTTGTCCTTGGCTCTCTCACTGGTGTAAGGATGGCTGTGATAATACACACAGGATAACTCCAAGCCTCTCTTGGCCATCATAAATCCGGCTACCGGGCTGTCAATGCCTCCCGAAAGCAGCAGCATGCCTTTTCCTGCACTCTTATAGGGCATACCCCCGACGCCTTCGTATTCTTTGGCATATACATACGCTTTGTCCCTTATCTCGATACTAACCACTGCATCAGGGTTATGTACGTCCACCTTGATGCCCGGAACTGATTTCAATATATATCCCCCTATCTCTCTGGATATTTCCATCGAGCTTATGGGGAACCGCTTATCTGCTCTTTTGCTCTCGACCTTAAAGGTTTTTATGCCGTTTATCGTACTTATTTGTCCTGCCGCAGCCCTTCCGATAGCTTCAATATCCTTTTCAACAATATCGGCAACCGCAACCTTGTATATCCCAAAAACCTTCTGAAGCTCTTTTATCATTTCATCTGAGTACCCATGTATGAAGAATCTTCCGGATTCCTTATCTATCTTATATTCCCGGCCTATCCTTCTTTTTATTTCCTTAAGCAGGCCTTCTTCAAATTGTCTTCTGTTCAAGCCTTTTAAAGTAATTTCGCAACAGGATTTTACAAGCAAACACTTCATTTCTTCATCCTCCTTAAAAAGGGCAATATCTTTTTGAGTGCTTCGATGGTATAATCAACCTCTTCCAAAGTATTAAAATAAGAAAAACTGAACCTTATTGCCCCTTCTACATCACATTCCCTGAGACCCAATGCAGGAAGGACATAATTCTTATGCCCCGGCTGTTTTGCGGAGCAGGCCGAACCGGTAGAAACATATATTTTATAGTCCTCCAATGCATGCAGCAGTACTTCTCCACGAATTCCCCCGAAGGAAACATTCAGTATGTTGTCAATGTGACTGCCGTCCAAAGGACTGTTTACCGCAATATTGCTAATTTCTGAAAGCCTTTCTAGAAAATGTCTCTTTACACTATGTATCCGATCTGCTTTTTTCTGCCTGTCAACCATTGCTTCGGCAGCGGCTATACCAAAACCTGATATTCCGGGAAGGTTTTCGGTTCCGGACCTGAAGCCGCTTTCCTGTCCTCCTCCGAAAATAAGCGGCTTTAGCCCGAGCCCGCTTTTTAGATATAATGCACCCACTCCTTTGGGTCCGTGGATTTTATGAGCGCTTAAGGAAAGCATATCAACGCCCAGCTGCTTTACATCCAAATCCAGCTTTCCTGCAGATTGTACCGCATCAACATGTATGCGGGCCTTTTTGCTTTTTCCCCTTACGATCCTCACAATTTCTGCAATAGGCTGAATCGATCCCGTTTCATTGTTCACATGCATTATCGTTACCAGTCTTGTATTGCTTTTTATTGCCGCCTCGAGCTGGTCCAGCTTCACAAGACCTTTATTGTCAACTTCGAGATAAGTAACTTCACAATCTGAAGCCTCCAGGCTCTCCAGCAGTCTTATGATGCTTGGGTGTTCAATTTTTGAAGTAATGATATGCTCACCCTTGGCCACTGTGCCAAGAATTGCAGTATTGTTGGCCTCGCTGCCTCCCGAAGTGAAAATAATCTCTTTTGGTGCAGCACCTATGAGTTTGGCAACTTCAGCTCTGGCTGCACTTGCCTTCTTTTCGGCTTCAATACCCAGCTTGTGGGCAGAGGAAGGATTTGCATAAAACTTTTCCATGCACAAAGCCACTTCGTCGATCACTTGCTTATGCGGCTTTGTCGTGGCACTGTTATCAAAGTATACTATATCCATAATTTTCCCCCTTGTTTGTTTACGGGTACATATATTCTCTCTCCTGGTATAGTAAATATGTACTTTTGCAGTTGTATATTTTATGAAAATGTTCATTATGAAATATACAGTACTAATTTTACAGAATTTGCGCTATTATTTCAACACTCATGATAATTTGATGATTGTAGGCTATGCATAATGTGGTATAATATTTAAAACCCTTAAAGGCTGCAAACATTCAACTACTGGAGGTAAGAAACATGAGTAAAATATTATATAGGAGCACCAGGGAAAAAGGCGGGCTGATAACCGCATCAGAGGCAATACTTAAGGGTATAGCCGAAGATGGAGGCCTCTTTGTTCCTACAGAGATACCAAAGCTTGGAATTTCTTTGGAAGAAATGATTAATATGGACTACAAAAGTCTGGCCTACCATGTTATGAGGGATTATCTGCAGGATTTCTCTGATATCGAACTGCGTGAATGCATTGATAAAGCCTACAATGATAAATTCGATACACCGGAGATAGCTCCTGTTGTTAAAAAAGAGGATGTATATTTTCTTGAGCTATTTCATGGACCGACCCTCGCTTTTAAGGATATGGCATTGTCCATACTGCCCTACCTTCTAAAGAATGCTGCAAAAAAACAGAATATTTCCAGGGAAATTGTCATACTCACCGCCACCTCAGGGGATACGGGCAAAGCTGCACTGGAAGGCTTTGCAGGGGTTCCGGGTACAAAAATCATCGTATTTTTCCCGGAAAACGGAGTGAGCGAGGTCCAGAAAATGCAGATGGTGACTCAAGCAGGCGACAATACATATGTAATTGGCATCCGGGGAAATTTTGACGATGCCCAGACCGGTGTAAAGCAGATATTTACCGACAAAGAACTGCAAAAGGCTTTATCAGACGGGAACTATATGTTTTCTTCCGCAAACTCTATAAACATAGGTAGGCTCGTTCCCCAGACAGTATACTACTTCTATGCATACCTGCAGCTTTGCAGGATGGGAGACATTAAAGCCGGTGAGGAGATTAACTTTACCGTCCCGACAGGAAATTTCGGCAACATATTGGCAGGTTATTATGCAAAGAAAATGGGTCTCCCCATAAGGACCCTCATCTGTGCATCCAACGAAAACAAAGTACTGTATGATTTCATGAATACAGGGGTATATGACAGGAAGCGTGATTTCATTACTACAATGTCACCCTCAATGGATATCCTTGTTTCCAGTAACCTGGAAAGGCTGCTGTTTTCTCTCTGCAGTGAAAATGGCGGTATGGTTAATGAATTAATGATTCAATTAACCGGTGAAGGCAAATATGCAATAAGTGAGCTTGTAAAAGAAGGACTGGAAGGCTTTTATGGAGGCTATGCTTCAGAAGCTGATACCGCCGAAGCTATAAGAGAAATGTACAAAGCATCCGGGTATGTTATTGATACCCACACTGCCGTTGCTTACACAGCATACAGGAAATACAGGAGGCAGGAACCCGGTGATAATGCAAAGACTGTCATTGTTTCAACTGCCAGCCCGTTTAAATTTACGGCTGACGTGATGAAATCAATAGATTCCAGGTATTCCGGGCAGAACAGCTTCCGGCTTATAAAGGAGATGAGCCTGCTTTCGGGAACAGAAATTCCGAATGGTATAAGGGACCTTGATAAAAAGCCAATACTCCACAATACTGTTTGTGAAAAGCATGAAATGAAAAGTCAGCTAATAAAAATACTCGGTCTTTAAACTTACCTCTTCACAAAATTCCAATTTCAGTATATAATATATAATGAGGTAGAATTTTTTTAATATGCCCGTGTGGGACGCAAAATGTCCGTATGGGTTAAATTCTACTCATGCTCTTTATTATCAATATATTGAAAGGTGGAAGAGTTATGAATAATACTCATCACGTTAACAATGGACACATGTTCGATTTTATCAAATTGCTCGCAGTATGCCTGATACCGGTTATTTTGATTTTTGTTTTCGTGGCTGTCGGAGTTGAATATTACAGTATCGGCGGTTTTATCCCATATTTGATGCTTCTCTTCTGTCCAATAGCATATTTGATGATGGAATATCCTAAAGTTTCAAAACAGAGAATACTGAATGAATTAAAAAATAAGCTCAGGTAAAAACCTGAGCTCTTTCATATATTTCAACATTACCTTTTGGGAATAACAATTACAAACCTTGACCCTTTACCAATTTCACTTTCTACATTAATTGACCCCTTATGAGCGTCTACTATGGCTTTTGCAATTGTCAGGCCTATTCCCGAGCCGCCGGTAAGCCTGCTCCTGGAACTGTCAGCCCGGTAGAATCTTTCAAAGATATACTGCCGGTCATGAGGTGCTATCCCTATGCCTGTATCCTTAACCGATATAACTGCCTTATCTGCATCAGCATCAATTCTCCAGTGTATATATCCGCCTTCACCGGTATATTTTACAGCGTTGGACATCAGGTTTATAAGCACCTGGCTTATTTTATCCCTGTCCGCAAAAATCATAACCGTTTTATCCTCTATTGTAACCTCTATACGTTTATCCTTGCAGTCCTTTTCAAAGTTTATCAAAATACTTCCGAGAAGCCCAGAAATATCAAATTCCGATTTTTTCAGCACCATACACTCATTTTCAAACCTTGTGAGTTTTTCCAAATCTCCTACCATCCTCCCAAGACGTGTTATATCCTCATGCAGGCTGTTGAGTCTTTTTGAATCGACCTCCCAAATACCGTCAATCATTGCTTCTATTTGGCTCTGCAGTGCAGCCAAAGGAGTCCGCAGCTCATGAGCAACATCTGCCGTAAGCCTTTTTCTCAGCTTCTCCTGCTTTCCGAGGGTTTCTGCCAGGTTATTTATTGTTCCTGTAAGCTGAGCTATTTCTTTTATATTAGATACCTCATTGCTCCTGTTGTCATAGCTGCCCCTTGATATCATTTCTGCCGTACTTATGACTCTGGAAATCGGCATGCTTATCCTTCTTGCCATAATATATCCGAACATTAATGCCAATACCAGGGATAAAAATCCAACTACCGCGAATACAATATTTAAAGTATTTATAAAAACCAAATCTGCATCAGTGAAGTAAAAGGGGCCGTAATATCCGATTCGCACGCTTCCAATCTCTTTTGTGCCGCTTACCACGGGATATGCTGTTGTGGTAAGCACCCCCTTCCAATTGGGATACCTGCTTGTCATATTGATGCTCATGTGCATCAGCATCTGCTCGCACATTCCGTTGTTGTACTGCGTCGCATCCCAAACCGTCTTGCCCTGCTTGTCGCTTACGCTTATGATCATTCCGTTTTCCAAAGCATTTATGCCGACATCCTGAATAACGTCCCTGTTCCAACCCCCAGCCTCATTGTATTGCTGGCTGATCAGGCCGGTAATGTTTTTACTTTCTTTGTTCAGATTATTTTTCACATACGCCCTGAACTGGCTTTCCAGGGATAGATTTGCAATGATGCCGATGAGCAGAATACAAATCATTGCAATTACTATGTATGAAAGGGACAGCCTGTTTCTCAGACTATACTTCATGCTTTATTCACCACCAAACTTATAGCCTACGCCATAGACAGTCAATATATATCTGGGGGATTTTACATCCGGCTCAATTTTCTGCCTCAAGTTTTTTATGTGGGTATCAATAGTTCTGTCATAACCTTCATAGTCCTCTCCAAGCACAAGGAAAACTAATTCATCACGGGTAAATGCCTTTTGAGGATACTTTATAAGCGCCATCAGAATCTTAAATTCATTAGGAGTAAGATTTACTGTCTGTCCGCAGCTTTTTACCTCGTGCTTAACGCTGTCTATCACCAACTCTCCATCGTTGAAGGATTGCACATTGGACAGAGGAATGATTTCATCCTCTGAGCGCCTCAAGAGGGCCATTACCCTCGCCACCAATTGTCTGGGGCTGAAGGGCTTGGTAACATAATCATCAGCTCCTATTTCAAGGCCATTCAGTATGCTTTCCTCTTCTACCTTGGCAGTGAGCATTATTATCGGCACCCTGGACTTTTTCCTTATGCTCCTGCATATATCCTCCCCGGACATGTCCGGAAGCATCAGATCCAGTATTATCAGGTTAGGGTTTACTTTTTCAAAAAGCTCCATGGCCTTACTTCCGTTGTATGCCTCATAAACCTTATACCCGCTCTTTTCCAGGTACGATTTGACTACCTCTACTATTTTTTCCTCATCATCAACTACGAGTATCCTTATTGCATTTTCGCTCATGGTAAATCCCTCCCTTATATAGAATTATACCACTGCATAATTCTAAACAACACACAGTGGTATAATAAATAGCGCTATAAATACTACCCGATAATATTCATATGTTCCAGGAGGATCTTCAATCCAATGCAGATCAGTATCAATCCGCCGATTACTTCTGCTTTCTTTTTTAAAAGGCCTCCAAACTTATTTCCTACAAAGACTCCGGTAAAGCATATTGCAAAGGTTATAAGCCCAATTACTGCTGCAGCCCAGAGTATCGACACATTCAAAAATGCGAAGCTGATACCGACCGCCAGAGCATCTATGCTGGTAGCCACAGCCAATACAAGCAGCCTGCCCATTTTCAACGGGTTTTCACATGCTGTCCCTTGGGTAGATATAGCCACCTCACACATTTCCGCCTCAGTTTCAGCTTCTTTATCCTCTTCACCGGAAGCCTCCCATACCATCTTGCCCCCGATGAATACGAGCAAGCCAAAGGCTATCCAATGATCAATGCTGGTTATGTAATTCTTGAACTGGGATCCTGCAAGCCAGCCTGCCAAAGGCATCAAGGCCTGAAAAATCCCGAAGTACAGCCCTATTTTCAATGCATGACCCAGCTTAAGATCCTTAATAATAATTCCATTTGTTACGGATACTGCGAAGGCATCCATAGAAAGGCCGACCGCAATCAGTATTATCGATACTATATCCATTGTCTCTCCTCCATTTGTGTTTTTGAAGTACTGTCATGTTCTGATTTATATTGTGTAAACAAAAAGAGACTATGTATAACAAAAACGTTATACATGAGTCTCATTATTTAATGCAAGCCAGATGAACACATCAGTATGTTGACATTGCCGCACAAACGTGCCAATTACTCCCTCATGTCTTATTAACTTCTAGCCATTATTATAAACAAATTCCAACCGTTTTACAATAGTATTCTCTAACCTATCTTTTGAAGAAGTTGCCCATCACCCCTTGGATAATCATTTGGGTGAGATAGTTTCCTGCAACT
>CAZUGK010000053.1:21592-24465 GCA_964619815.1 uncultured Clostridiaceae bacterium
GGCATTGAAGTTATTAAATTGAAACCCCGATTTTGAGAGTTCCTCATATATAATCTTTGCTACCTGCTCTTTGGACAAACCCATAAAAGTATTCTGGGCAGTACCTTGCTCGTTACCCATGCACAACCCTCCTTCCACTATTATAATACGAAGTACAGCTCTGGAAGTTGACAGGCTATATGAGTTTTTCCGCAATACCGTTGCTGACAAAGTAACCATACTGGAGTATGTACATAGTATATAACTAGGAGAGTATACGACCTATATTTGCTGCAAAATGTATTGGAGGTGAAAGCATGGCACGCAGGTTCAAAAGAGGCCTTTACAACGTTCCCCAAAATATTCCGGTTGAAGCCCCAGCTAAAGAGTATAGCAAAAGTGACGAATTACTGCTTATCATCCTCCTTTTTATCCTACTTGCTGCAAGTCCTTCTCTGGGATTGGACAGCGGCTACTTTTTCATTATCATAATGGCTGTCATCGGCCTTGGCGGCATAAACAAAGCTTTCGGATTAAACTGATGAAAAATAATAACTGCAAAAAGTCTGGCCTTTCAGGTCAGTTTTTTTGTATAAGCAGCTCAGGCGGGTATTTCAAAGTAACCAAATTCAGAATTTTACATAGTATGAAGTAGGACATGTAAGGGTAATCCTTATTTGTCAGAGAGGGGGTGAGACCATGCCTTTCGGATATGGATATGGTTATCCGATGTACGGCTACGGTCATCCATGGTGGCGCCGGAGTACTTTAGACTTTTTGGCACTATCAGCATTCTTCTTGCTGGTCTAGCTTTTTAAATTCTGGCTTCCAAAGATAATTCAATCATATTATTAGAAACCTTTCAGATCAGTATTAAATTAATTATGAAAGGGGGGTTAAATATGGCAAACGGTTTTGGAGTTAATCCTGCTGTTGCAGCAGCCGGCTGCGTAGCTCCTACAGCAGTATCTCCTTTTGCAGGTATATGCAGGCATGGCAACGCCTTTCTGCTTCTGCTCCTTCTGTTCATACTGCTGGCAGCAGGTCCGGCAATAGGTATCGACAACAACTTCTTCTTCATCATCATACTTGCAATAATCGCCTTTGGCGGTTTCGGAAGGACCTTTGGTTTTGGCGGAGCATACTAGGAGCTGTCTGTTGAATTGTAAAAGGCCTAACCCTTGGGGTTAGGCCTTTTGCTATCCGTACTGAATTATTTTTTACTTTTAGCAGCTGCTTTTACTGCAGCTTGATGTTTGCTGTCAACTTTATTTGTACCGTGGGTTCTGCTGTTCAGGAAATGAACATCTATTACTCCACTCATTCCATTGTCCTTTATTTTGTCCAGGTTTGCACCCCTGCCATAACCGCCGCTTCTACTGCTTATGCTCTTGTTTGCAGGTGCACTGTCAACTCCCGCATGAGGCATTGCAGCTATTGATGCCGCAATCTTCCGGCCATTTACTTCCACAATTACCGGCCTGCGTTCCCAGCTCCAGCCGCCCCAAATCTCCTTGATAATCTTTGAATCTGCTGCAGTCCTGGCTTCGCAGTCAGCATGGTTGCCTCCATATGTACGTACAATATTGAAGGTTTTACCGGTTTTTACATCAGTGACCTTCGCTGCCATTCCTATCTTAAAAACCTTTGAGGCTTCCGACCACCAGTCGAGAAGCTCAACCTTACCGGGGCTTGTCCCTGATTTTCCCGTAAGTGCCTTCATTGTTCCCGCTCCAGCTATCCCGTCAACTGTAAGTTTGCTTTTGCTCTGGAACCTTTTCACCGCTTCTTCCGTCATACTACCATAATAACCTGTTACTTGACCTGTAAAATAACCTTTTTGCTTTAGTTGAGTCTGAAGCTTCTTTACCTCTTCCCCTTGACTTCCGTTTTTGAACACATCAGCAGAAGTCACAGAGGTAGAAAAAAGCGTCACAATAAGTAAAGATACCAACAACTTGTCTTTCTTCAAATACTGACTCTCCTTTCTGCTTACGAGGTTTATTGGATTCATTCAAGAATTCAATAACAATCTTGGAAATGTTTTGCATAACACAAAACACTTGTTGTCGGGTTAGGGCTGAGAGTGTGCCCCGGGCAGTTCCGGTACGGAACCGCCCTTCACCCCATGTATTGTCCCCCGCTCCCCTTAGGGATTCAGCTAACAGTACGGCTTGTCTTTATTTTAACCATTTTCTTTTTCCAATTCAATGGAAATAATTTACATATTATTCCCAACTGCTTGCCTATTACACTAACACTGCACCTATAGCCCCTGCTGCTGTTGGTGCCGCTGATACAGCAGTAGGTGGTACCTTCAGAGTTATTTCTATAAGCAGTGACCAAAGAAGTAATACCGATGCAGTAATGCTGAGAGGAGTTGCAATTAATTTTAAATTATTAGCAAAGGTTGTTACCCCCGGTGCTATTTGCTGCTCTTCAGCCTCCAGCACAGCTGCCCTTCTTATTAATAAAAGTGCAACCAAATTCAATGACGATGCAAGCACAAGCATATTGTCCTGCTTCATTGTATTTACAATTAAGCTACCAAACAGCAAAAGGCGTGCAGCGACGGTAGCTTCTGGAGTACCAGCCCGTTCTCTCGGCGCCGGTTGTGTTGAACTGTCTGTATTCAAAGCAAACACCTCCTTTGTTATAGTATATTTGTGGTTAGTGAAGCAAGTTACATGAATACAGTAATGACACAAAAGAACTCCCGGAAGCTCATTTCCGGGAGTTCTTTCATTCTATATATATTTCAGATTCAGTACCCTTATGGAGTTAAGAACGGCTATAAGCGCAACACCTACATCAGCAAATACCGCTTCCCACATAGTCGCCAAGCCTCCTGCTCCAAGCAGCAAAACAACCGCCTTTATGCTCATTGCAAATAT
>CAZUGK010000054.1:0-21897 GCA_964619815.1 uncultured Clostridiaceae bacterium
TTTTGTATCATTATGTCAAAATATTCAATGCCTTTGGCAGAATCACAAATTCTGCATCATCGCTGCCCGGTATTTCTCCGTCCACTTCAATAAGCCCTTTTCCGCCGCTTTTAACCTTGACCCTGCTCCCCCTGTAAAGTTTAACCTTGGGGTGGCTCAGATGCTTCCCCTCGTAGATAAGGGGAAAGCTTTTTATCAGTTCCAGCTTGCTTAAGTTTCCCAGAATAATTATGTCAAACAGCCCGTCATTCATTGAAGCATCCGGAGCAACCTTCATTCCGCCGCCAAAATATTTTCCATTGGCAATAATGACGCTATTCATCCTTTCGCTTAACACTGTTTTATCATCTATAACCACCTCAAAGTCTTTATTCCTATACAAAGCTATGGTGGTGACTGCACCAAGCATGAAGGATAATAAGCCCTTAAGCAGCTTGGAATGCCTGTTGACCCTGTTTGCTGTCTCAGCGCCCAAGCCTATATCCGCCACGTTCATAAAATACCTGGTGATTGTATTTCCTGCCGGATCAGTAAAGTCTACGCGCCCTACATCCACCTGCGCCGCATGATCTCTGGCCAAAACCTCCAGCAAATCCTCCATACCTTTTTTTATACCAAGGGCTCTTATAAAATCACAGCCTGTCCCTCTTGAAAATATTACAAGCCTGGAATCCTCTGCCACAGGCATACCGTCTTCAAAAAATCCGTTGACTACCTCATTCATAGTGCCATCTCCGCCAACAGACATTATAGTTTTATAGCCTGACTTTAGTGCCTTCCTCGCAAGCTCTGTTGCATGTCCCGGGTATTCTGTCAGTGCCGCTTCAAACTCATAACCCGCTTCACGCAATTTCTTCTCGTACTGCGGCCATTCCTTGGCTGTTGTCTTATTTGCCGAAACAGGATTCACTATAACAAACATTTTCTCCATTTTATAAGACCCCCAATGAGTAAATTACAAGAATAAAGCCTTGAATATCAAGGCTGAGGATGATGATAAACAATCCAAGTAGTTATAGGGATGTATAAAGGTATATACTGATTTAAGCAGTCATGTTATAGCTAAAGTATGCTTATACAAGACTTGCTAATGGTACTTAGGAACGGAGCCTTAGAAAAGTCGTATGCGAGGCAGGACGCCGAAGCAAGCCTTCAAGGTCATGGACGACCATTTTATGGCGCTAGACTTTTCTTAGGCGCAGTGAGTTAGTACCATCAAGTGTTGTATACTTATACTGTGCTATACATGGCTGCGCGAATGCCACAACATTGCCATTAGACTGATCCTTAATTATCAGGCTTAGTTAGCTTCCGGATTAAGGAAATCAAGGTCCAGCTCCACAGCTTTCCCAATTATGTTATATATGTCAGAAAACATTTGGTTGAATTTGAACTCAGCCTGAAGGTATTCGGCAATATCGGGATTCATTATTATTACCTTGTACAGGCTTTGTATCTGGTTCAGCTTCGATTCATCCGGCTTCTGACCGGAAAGCTGCATTGCCTGCAGTTCGAACTGCCTTTTCTTGAAATCCTTGAGCATATCCTTCGAGCTGCTGTTTTTATCTACCTTTTCCTTTGCAGCCTTATAGCTTTTATACTCCTCAGACTCAGCCAAAGCCCTTGCCAGCTCATTTGCCTTGTCATATACATACATAGAAAAACCTCCCCTGAAACTAAATTTCCATTATTATGGGAAGAATCATAGGATTCCTCTTTGTTTTTTCATATATGAACTCTTTGAGGCTGTCCTTCACTTGAGATTTTATTGTGCCCCACTCGGTTATCTGCTTTTCTTCACATTTTGCCAGAGCATCCTTTATGATGTTTTTTGCTTCCTCCATAAGATCCTCTGACTCCCTGACGTATACAAAGCCCCTGGATATTATATCCGGTCCGGCTACTACCATGCCATTTTCCTTGCTGATTGTAACAACAACTACTATTAAGCCGTCCTGAGACAGATGCTTCCTGTCCCTTAGAACAATGTTACCGACGTCTCCAACTCCAAGACCGTCCACAAGCACTTTTCCGGCAGCTACCGTTCCGGCTACCCGTCCTGTATCCTTTGTAAACTCCAGCACTGTCCCTATATCTGCAATAAAGATATTATCCTTGCTTACGCCCATCTTTTCCGCCAGCTGTGCATGCTGCTTAAGATGTCTGTATTCACCATGAACAGGTACGAAGAATTTTGGTTTTACCAGGGCTTGAAGCAGCTTCAGCTCTTCCTGGCAAGCATGACCGGAAACATGGATATCTGCGAGAGATTCATATATAACATCAGCGCCCTTCTTGAAGAGCTGATTTATTACCCTTGATACAAGCTTCTCATTTCCAGGTATGGGATTAGCCGATATCACTACCCTGTCTCCAGGAATTATTGTTACTTTGCGGTGTTCAGAGGTTGACATCCTTGCCAGCGCAGACATAGGTTCGCCTTGACTGCCGGTTGTAAGAATCATTATCCTGTCGTTAGGATATTTGTCAATTTGCTCAACATCTATCATTACGCCATCCGGTACATTTAGATAACCCAGATCGCAGGCAACGCCTATTACATTCACCATGCTACGGCCCACTACAGCCACTTTTCTGTTGTACATGACCGCTGCGTTAATCGCCTGCTGTATCCTGTGTATGTTTGATGCGAAGGTAGCCAGTATCACTCTCCCGGTAGCATTTCTGAACAGTTCAATAAAGGTAACTCCTACCGTACTTTCAGACATTGTGTAGCCGGGACGTTCGACATTGGTACTGTCTGCCATCAAAACCAGCACCCCTTGCTTGCCAAGCTCCGCAAATCTATGCAGGTCCATCAGCTCTCCGTCAATGGGCTGATAATCAACCTTAAAATCTCCTGAGTGAACAATTGTACCAACCGGCGTATGAACTGCTATTGCAACCGAATCGGCTATACTGTGGCTGGTCTTGATGAATTCCGCCTCGAAATCTGCAATTTTCACAGTATCCTTAGGCTTTACGGTTATAAGCTCAACTGTAGACAGCAGCCCGAATTCACGGAGCTTATTCTCTACAAGACCTAAAGTCAGCTTTGTTCCATATACCGGAACATTTATCTGTGGAAGTACATAGGGCAGAGCTCCTATATGGTCTTCATGGCCGTGGGTCAGCAGTATAGCTTTGACCTTTTCCTTATTTTTTACCAGGTAGGTAACATCGGGTATTACCAAATCAATTCCCAGCATCTCCTCATCCGGGAATGTCATGCCGCAGTCTATAACTACTATGGTATCCTTATACTCGACGGCTGTCATGTTTTTACCGATCTCATTAAGCCCTCCGAGCGGTATTAGTTTTAATTTTGCCTTACCTTTTGACACTTTCTATATCAGTCCTTTCAATTTTTTTCCGATCCCGATCAATAAAAATATTATACTTTATTTTTTATTTATTGAAAAGAAATATCAATTAAGCTATATTTTATTATTCGTCAATCAGAGTGTTTTATTACATTTAAAAAGGTATTGCATATGGCATGCAATACCGTAAATTACTTTCTACACTTCTCACAGTAGCCGAAAAACTTTACGTTATGATTATTAATTTTAAAATTGTATTTTTTTTCTATACCTGCTTCAAGCTGCTCCAGCAGATCCTCCTCTACCTCAATTACCTTGTTGCAGCCAACACATATCAGATGGTGATGCTGATGATCCTCGTTATGATGATTAAGCTCATACCTGCTTCTGCCGTCATCGAAATTATGCTTGTATACAAGTCCCACTTCATCAAACATTTGCATTGTCCTGTAAACAGTAGCCAAGCCTATGTCCGGGCACTTATCCTTAACAAGCTCGTATATTTCCTCAGCACTTAAGTGCTTACCCTCAGTTTCCAAAATGATATCGAGTATAGCCCTTCTCTGGGGAGTTAATTTGCAGCCTTTTTCCTTAAGCTTATCCCTCAAATACTCGAATTCTCGCATCAAAGCTTTCAACTTCCTTCATATCGTGTTTTGAGAAATTACATTATGTATAATATCCGGATTTCACAAAACACTTCCTTTATCTTATTGAATTCGCACATTGCCAATATATAAACTCTCGTGCCTTCAATATTACTTATATTAATATTATTATCAATTTCATAATTTTGTCAACTAAATATTTTGTACTTATCCTTAAAAATAAAACATAAATAAGCGCGAAATGTTGCAGTTAAAGCCCGTAAGGCACCAAGTGTCCTTTTTTAAATGCATACATGAATCAAGTGTGCACTTACTGAAATAAGAAACTTAGTGCCTTACATTTAATTATTATTTTTCATAGCACCAGCGGAGCATTTCAAACAGTTGCCAGAGCATGACATACTGCATTGAACAACAGTACCGCATCTCGGGCATTTGCCCTTCTCCTTCAGTATATACCCGCATTTGCTGCATTTTATAGCTTGTTTTAAATCAGCCATGCTATTATACCTCCTGTAAGGAATGCTACTGCAAAGCTCCCAAGCCATATTGCAAGTGCATCTCTTGTTCCTCTCTCCTTAAATATAACCATAATTGCAGCTATGCAAGGTACAAACAGTGTCATAACTACTAAAGATACAAGTACCTGCTGCTGAGTCATGGCTATTGAAGTGAGTCCCGCAGCTCCGAAGTCCCTTCTTATGATACCCATGATGAAAGCCGTTGCTGTCTCTGGCGGCAGCTTGAGCAGTGTAACGGTTATTGGCGACATTGCCTGCTGTATAAATGTTAATGCATTTGTATACTTCAAAACACTTATAAGTATAGAACCGTATATAAATAGCGGCACAGCTTCCTTTAAAAACATCATCGTCTTCTGGAGGGTCTTCTTCAATACATTGCCTAACATAGGCAGCCTGATTGCCGGAAGATCAATAAGAAGCTTGGAGCTTTCCCCGGGCATTACTTTGTTAAGTACTGTTCCTGTCAGTACAAACAACGCAATAATTGTTGCTGCATATATCACTACATAAACTGCATCCAGTTCTGTAATCAGACCCATAATTACGCCCAACTGCGCAGAACAGGGTATTGCGAGCCCCAATAGCATTGTTGCAATTACTTTTTCTCTCTTTGTGCCAAGTATCCTTGTAGTCATAGTTGCCATTGTGACACATCCAAAGCCCAGTATCAATGGAATAATAGCCTTTCCGTTAAGCCCGAGTGAAATAAGCATCCTGTCCACCAATGCTGCAATTCTTGGAAGGTAACCGCTGTCCTCCAGAAAGGCCATTAGCAGGTAAAAACCAATAATGAGCGGCAGTAGGAGGCCAAATATATATACAGGAACCATAGTGAGTATTCCGAATTCACCGATCAAAACACTCCCAATAAAGCTGCTTTCATTTATAACAGGTGACAGTAGCGACAATATAAACGGCCTGTATAAGCCTTCCATCAGCGTTTCTTCTGTAAAACCTACAACTGTGCCTGCAACGAAAACACCTATAATTTTATACATCAGATAAAGTGTTACTGCCAGGAGCGGAATCCCTGTAACAGGCCTCAGCATCCACCTACCCAGCTTCACCCCGAAGGATGCGCCCTTGTTGGTTTCCTTCAATACCTTATTCACTATATCTTCTACCGACCTGCGCCTTTCCAGTTATATTTCATCTCGTAAGCCTGCGGCTTTCATGCCATGTCTTTGCGCAATTATTTCGTCATCTTCAAGTATCATTAAGGCTTCTGCCTCGCTGCAGGTTTCCCCTGCTGTCTGTTTTAGCATATCAATAAGCTTTGAATCTCTGTTTCCCTGCCTTGCTTGGTTAAGAGACTCCAGCACAGCTTCCATGCCTGTCTTTTTTGCTGCCGCTGTTGGGATAACCGGAACGCCAAGCAGCTCTTCAAGCTTTTTAATATCAACGGTTATACCGTTTTTTTGCAGCTCATCCATCATGTTTAAAGCAATTATAACAGGCTTTCCCATATCAATAAGCTGCTTTGTCAGGAATAAATCTCTGTCAAGATGAACGGTGTCAACCACATTAAGTACCAAATCAGCTTCCAGTATTACATCTCTTGCGACAGTCTCCTCTTCATTAAAAGACGATACTCCATAGACCCCCGGTGTGTCCATTACTATGTAGTCCTTGTACTTTCCGACACTTATATCTACCGTAGTCCCCGGGAAATTGGAAACGTCCACATAAAGACCTGTCAGCTGATTGAAAAACACAGATTTACCCACGTTGGGGTTTCCTACCAGTACAAGCTTTCTACCCTTTATATCCTTATAATCAATATTATTGCAATCATGACAATGACTCATTTTTCTATTCCTTTCTTCACTCTGCTGTAGTTAAACTCCTTCAACTTCAATATCCTCTGCAAGCCCCTTTCCTATTGCGACTTCCTGCATTCTGTTCTGGAGTATTATTGGCCCGCCCGGCAGCTTCTCACTGCAAAGGAATACGGCACCCTCGTATATTCCTATCCTGATAGCCTGTGTTTTCAGGTCTCTATTTTCTATCTTTTTTATCCTGACTTTATTTCCTCTATTTACCTTGTCCAATGTCATATTCAGCACCTCCGCCTTATTGATAATCGTTCTCATATAGCTTACAATATAATAATATACGTATTGAGAATGATTGTCAATACTATTTGGCGCAAATAGAATGATTATTTTTGAGAAGCTCTATATTATATATTTGATGTTATTTAACGCTTTTAACATTTCTGTACCTGTTCAAAAAATGATAAAAAAAGGACTATAAAAAGTAAGAAGCCGGTTTATCCGGCTTCTTCTCATTTTAATATTAATTCGATTCTTCTTTTACCAATTCTTCATAAGCTTCTATGACCATGTTGAGTTCTTCTTCATCGTCTATTCCAATGAGTATGTCTTCTCCGTTTTCATCCTGTTCAATTCTTAAGACATAGGCCTCATCTACTTCTTCTGCTTCAGGGTCTCTTGTGTCATCTCTCGGCAGTAAAATGGCATATTCGTTTTCGTCCACTTCCAAAGTAGCAACAACCTCAAACTCAGTCTCATTTCCATCTTCATCATAAAGAAGGATAATGTCCATTTCATCACTCATTATAAAATTCACCTCAAATCTTTCTGGTAAAACCATTTTATACTACTCACCAAATTGTGTCAATAATACCTGTTATGTTTCGCTGGAAACATTTTTGACTAATAAACTTTTATCAACCAGCATACCTATTTTTTCATACTGTCCAGATAACCCTGCAATATTAACACCGCAGCCAACTTGTCTATTACTTTTTTCCTGTCCTTACGCCTTACATCCGCTTCAATAAGCGTTCTTTCAGCAGCGCAGGTAGTAAGCCTTTCATCCCACAATTCAATTTCAAGCCCAGGAAAATTCTCCTTCAGTATTTGTGAAAATTCAATTGTCTTTTCCCCTCTTGGTCCAATGGTGTTATTCATGTTTTTGGGAAATCCGATTACTATTCTTTCTATATTTTTCTCACAAATAATGTTTTTTAAACTATCAATATCATATTTTAAACTCTTTCTTCTTATTGTAGTTATACCATGTGCTATCATGCCAAGTTCGTCGCTTACGGCAACGCCTATTGTGGCATCTCCCAGATCCAGCCCCATAATCCGCATGTTTTTACTCCTTCATAAAAATTTAAACTACCTTTATGCAAAAGTCAGGGCAATATGCACTGCAGTAACCGCAAAGTACACATTTGTCAGGATTAACGACTGCCCTGCCGTTTTCCAGTGTAATTGCCTTCTGAGCACACTTTTTTGCGCAGCTTCCACAGCCGGTACACCAAAAATCAATCAGCAGCCTTCTCTTTTTCTCCTCAAGCCTGGAACTGATGTCCCCCGGCACCTGCTTTCCTTCAAAAACCATTACATTGTTTGTAACTTCTTCTATACTCTGCATACCGACCGCTATCGAGTGCAAATTGTCATTGTCAAGTACAAAGTCAAAGCATTCTCTGCTTTCTTTTATCATATTCCCTCCACCCAAGGGCTTCATTGAAAATATCCCCTTGCCTTCCCTGCACGCATCCTCAATAGCAGAAAGCATTCCATTTATATCTCCGTCTATTATACCCAGGCCCCTCTTGTTCACTATAGGGTGCAGCACTTCAATTTCTTTATATTTTAATGATGCTTTTACTGCTGCTATAGCATGGGTTGATATTCCGAAGCTTCTTATATAGCCTTTTTCTTTTGCCTCGATGAAATACTCCATCGCTTCCCGGTGACCTTTCAGGGTATACTCGCTTTCCTGCTCGTGTAGTGAAAATATGTCTATGTAATCTGTATCCAGCTCTTTCAGCGCTTTTTTCAGGCTCTTTTCCGCACCTTCCCGGTTATAAGCATAACACTTGGTGGATATTATTATGTCCCCTCTTCTTCCTTTTACCGCTTTTCTTATATAATCATATGTATTATATAGCTCGGCCGTGTCTATAAAGTTTACCCCCATATCAAAGGCAGCTCTTATTACAGCTGCTCCCTCCTCCAACCCAAGCTTGGCCTGCAAGGGGCTTATCGTAAGGCTGCCGAAGCATAACCTTGAAACCTTAAGCTTAGTGTTTCCTAAAACCCTGTAATCCATTTTCAGCTTTATTCCTTTCTTCCGTGCACATAACCATCATAGTGAAAGCTGCATATATCATTGTAGTTGCAGCTACCACGATTCCGGAATCATTTGCCCCGAAGCCTACTATCGAAGCAGCGGCTATACTTATCCACGAGTACCTCAAATACCTGTACCTGTTGAACAATTCCTGCAATATTTTAACCGGTTTATAAAACATGACAGAAATTATAACTATTATACTTAACAACACCTTTGTCCATATTGTGTACCTTATTAGCCTGAGGTTCATGGATACTTTTCTTTGTATAATACCGGCAATGACACCAATACCGTTAGCTTCAGTGTTTTTCACAAGACTTCCCATATGGGATGGACTTCTTATCCCCAGAGTATCTGCAAATATGAGTGCTGCTGCAGCTAAACAAAAAGCAAAAGCGCCTAGGGTAATATTCCTTTTATTAAATTTTATACCATAAACCATGAAATAGGCAAGTAAATAACCTGCCGTTCCCGCAACGGCTCCTCCAAAGTTGGCTCCGAGGAATGTCAAACCAAGAAGTGACATGCAGAGCAAAAAATAGAATGCTGCCGGTGCTTTACCCAGCTTACCGCCCGAAAGCTGTTGAATGCAGCCGAAGGAAATAATTGAGCAGCCTATAAATATTCCTGCATATTCATTGCCAATACCGTAAAATCTTGCTCCTATTATAGGGTCATAACCCAGGACCGATTGCTTTATCAGAGGGCTGCCCGTAATTATATCCACCGTCAGGCCTATAACCAGCAGCATACAAATTGTAAGCATCGCTTTGATTTTGTCCTTCAATGCAGTTTGCAGGATTAATACCAGAAGTGCTGAAGCTGCAGCCGCAATAACTACATACTGCACCGGGCTGCCTCCTGACCGGGAGGTCGGCAAATAAAGAAATACAATAGGAAATGAAAGCATCATATACCCTAAAAAATCGCTAAGCTTCGATAATACAGTCTTATATTTCCCCATAAAAAAGACAATTGTCACAAACTGTATTAAAAGCACTGCAATGACCATCACGGCATATGATGTAAGCACAGGAGCTCTTAATACTGATGTCCTGACAATATTCCTGTTCATGTTCTCCAGTAAATATAAGCAATTTTCGCTTTTCAATTCTGAAATGCTGCTGTAGTTGGTATAACCCAGCTTGCTGAGTATATAATCCGCAATATCGGTATTCAGAATTACCCCTTCCCGCCTGGTATTGCTTGAGTATAATACTCCTTCTTCTCCTGCTTCATAAACTACGACAGGGGTAAGCCTGTTCTTCCTGTCAGCTTCTGCCCTGGAAGGATAGGTTGATATAAAAATCAGTGTTTTGAAGCCTCCGTAGCTGGTTATCTCCTTCAATAAGCTGTCAATATTGTTTTGCACAGTATGCTTATAATACCCGTATGACTCCTCAGACATGGAGTACCTGAATTTCTCCAGTCTTTCCATATCTCCGGTTTCTATCACAATAAATGAAGAAGCCGGCAGGTATTGCTTGTACAATTCTGCCAGCTTGCTATAATCAGTTCTCCTTCCATAAGGGAACAATTCATCATCTATAAAGGTATCCGCTGTTTCGCCGGTATCAACTGCGCCGCTGCTGTCCATGGCAATAAGCATTGAGCTTCTGTTCTGCTCACTTGAGTCCGCATTTCCAAGGAAACAGGCGGTTCCATTGTTCTTATTAATTACATCACCCAGGTAACCTATATAATTATTATATTCATTGCCATTATTTATGGCCTTAAGCTTATATATATCAGTATATACGAGGCTGTCCGGCACAGGTTCTTTTCCGCTTATCATACGGTAAAGCTTCAAATAGCTTTCTTCACTGCCGCCCAGAACCATATCGGTGTTCATTTCAAGCCTTTTGCCGGAACCTATTATAAGCTTTGATTTGCTTGAGCCTGCTTTCCCCTGCTGCCTGTTGTTCATAAGTGCAACATAGCTTTTCCCAGTCAGGCTGCTGAGATATTCCATTTCATTTATGTCACCAATATCAAGATAATCAGCAACAACCATTACTACCTTACCTGCAGCTGTTTCCGCCGGTTCATGGACTGCAGCGCTACCCGCTGACGTACAAAAAACAGTGAACGCTGCTGTCAGCACAACTGCATAAGAAAAAGCAAAAATGCCTTTGCTCAATATAATCTCCCCTGAATAATATTGGTGCTACTTCCCATCGACATAAGCCCTTACAAGCTCCTCAAGCAGTTCATCTCTTTCAAGCTTCTTAATAAGGCTTCTTGCATTATTGTGGCTCGTTATATAAGTAGGGTCACCGGAAAGTATGTATCCCACTATCTGATTAATGGGGTTGTAGCCTTTTTCCTTTAATGCACTGTACACGGATAAAAGTATCTCTGAAGCTTCATACTTCTTATCCATCTCAACCTTGAACTTCATTGTATTTTCAAATTTCTCACTCATTTTTCCACCCCCCGCTTCATATATATAATATAATATAGTTAATGCTGCATTTCAAGGAAATGTTTGCAAGTGTAATCTGATTGTCATATTGGGGTGCAAGCCTTCAATATGATGCTGCACCCCCGTCCGTCATTTCAGACTTACCTCAACAATATGCTCTGTTCCATCCTCCGCAAGAGGAATCTCATTTCCCTCAAGCTTCCTCCCGTCCATTGAAATAGTAACTTCTCCTTTACTTATCCTGTCAGGATTCCTTACAACAATACTGTAAATAGTATCCTTACCATGCTTATATTTAATATTGTACTCAGACCAATCCCTAGGTATGCAAGGTTCCAGCAAAATTTTGCCTCCCTTTTTCTTAAATCCCAATATGTGCTGAATACCGACATTGTACATCCAGCCAGATGCACCCGTATACCAGGTCCAACCTCCTCGTCCGGTATGCGGAGGCACTGCATATACATCAGCTGCCATTACATAGGGCTCTACCTTGTATCTGTTAGCTTCCAGCATTGTATTTGCGTGATTTATCGGGTTAAGTATATTGAAAAGCTCCCAAGCCCTATCACCGCTCCCCATAATGGCATAGGCCATAATTACCCACACGGCTGCGTGGGTATACTGTCCTCCATTTTCCCTTACCCCCGGCAGATAACCCTTTATATATCCCGGCTCCAAATCTCCTTCATCAAAAGGAGGCGTAAGAAGCATGACCAAGCCGTCATCCTTTCGTATAAGGTACTGCTCTACCGCCCCCATAGCGTCCTTAGTCCTTTCTTTATTTGCAGCGCCTGAAATCACAGCCCAGGACTGAGCTATGGAATCAATTTTGCATTCTGTATTTTCTGCAGAACCAAGAGGCGTACCATTATCAAAGTATGCCCTCCTGTACCAGTTCCCATCCCATGCATTTTCTTCCTGTGCCTTTGCAATTTCCTTAGCTATGTTTATATACCTGTCTGCTTTGTTTGAATCTTTTTTTAACCTGCAGAGCTCCGAGAAGTTTACAAGTATATCATACAAAAACCAGCCAAGCCAGACACTTTCCCCTTTGCCCTTGTTTCCTACCGTACTCATACCGTCATTCCAGTCTCCGGAGCCCATAAGGGGTATGCCGTGGTGTCCGAACTTCAGGGCTTTCTCAATAGATCTTATGCAGTGATCGTAAATCGAGGCACTTACATCGGATGTACAAGGGATGTTGTACCGTTCATCCTCTCCCTCCCGCAGCAGCTCATCCTCCAGAAATTCTTCCCTTTCCTCAAGTATGTGAATGTCACCTGTTCTTTTAATATAGTTTATGGTCACATAAGGCAGCCATAAAAGGTCATCGGAGAACCTTGTCCGGATTCCCTTGTTCGAACCTGGGTGCCACCAATGCTGTACGTCCCCTTCAAGGAACTGGTGTGAAGCATGAAAGAAAATCTGGTTTTTTGCAAGCTCGGGCAGTGCATTAGTCAATGCCATTGAATCCTGCAGCTGATCCCTGAAGCCGTAAGCACCGCCGGACTGATAAAAGGCCGTCCTTGCCCACATTCTGCAGCTCACTGTTTGGTATAGCAGCCAGCCATTCAGCATAATATCCATGTTTCTGTCAGGAGTGGTTACTTCTACCTTCCTCAAAATACTTTCCCAGAAACCTTTCACCTCAGTCAGAGCTTTATTGGCTTCCTTCAGGTTTCTGTACTTTTCCGTACAGATACTTACAGCTTCCAGGTTCTCACATTGACCAAGCATAAAAACCAGCTCCTTCTGCTCTTTAGGCTTCAGTTCAATCATAGCCTGAATACATGCACACGGATCAAAGCCCGCCCCAAGGGAATTAGAAAGCTTTTCAAGCCGCAAAGCTTCAGGATGCCTGACGTTTCCCATATTTCCAAGGAACTCTCTTCTGTCTCCTGTATAATATCTGTTTTCTGCGTTGGTATCAAGGAATACAATTCTTCCGGGAAAATCGGTATTGTAGTTGTTTCTGGCCAGAATTGCGCCATTGCTGTGCAGTTCAGTATAAACATGCTGCGCCGTATTTTGGTCACTCACACCTAAAATAGTTCTCGCATAGTAGGTTGCCGATAGCTGCCGTTTTGAGCCGGTGTTGTTTCTTAGCTTTAATATGCATAGCTTTACGCTCTCGGATATAGGGACGAATTCAATGAGTTCATGTTCAATGCCGTTCCAGCTGTGTTCGAATACCGAATATCCGAACCCATGCCTGATAATATATGTATTTCCGGTTCTTATCGGATTTGGAGTCACAGACCATATCTCCCCGGTATCCTCATCCCTCATATATAAGATTTCTCCGGAAGGATCAACCACAGGATCATTGGACCAAGGTGTGAGTCTATTCTCCCTGCTGTTTTCAGCCCAGGTTGTTGAAGCTCCTGACTCCGTTATCAGGAAGCCAAAGTCCTTGTTTGCAATAATATTGCTCCATGGAACCGGTGTATTCATTCCTTCTGCAAGCTTTATTACGTATTCTCTGCCTCCTTTGTCGAAGCCTCCAAAACCATTGAAGCTCTGAAGTTCAACCTTCTTGGAATCGTTTTTGGCATACAGCTTGCCCTTATTCTTCCACAGCTTATATTCAAACACGTTTTTGCCGTTTCTTACCTTTGTCTGAACTGAAAGAGAACCGTTTCTTCCTTTTAGCACTATTCTTGCCGCTGCCGCAAGAAGATATTTATCCTCTTCAGGTATGGAGCTCCCCTGCTTTATGAATATGCCTCCGGGCCTTTCCCTTATATCCCTTGCATGGCTTACAGATATAATATCCTGCAGGATATTGAACAGCGGCTGTGAATAGCTGCTTTCCTCCTCATTTATAATTACAATGTCAACTATAAGGCCTTTCAGCCTCCAGTATTCATGAGCTTTTATCAATTCCTTTACAAGATCGATTTCCTCAGCCTTACCAATAGAAGCAAGCACTATTGGGAAGTCACCCGAAATTCCATAAGCCCAAAGCCCAGGCTGACCTTTCCGGTTTTCTTTTATCGCCCTCTCAAGCTTTCTTCTGAGAGGGCTCAGGTATAATATCTGGGACATCATCTGCCTGAAAAGCTCTGTTTCCTCTTTTTTAAGGTTAAGGTACCTCATTTCAACCTGGCTTCTGGTCCATGCCAGCTCGAAAGCCCTGTCTATAGAAGAGCGGTCATGGTATTTTTCTGACATAAGCAGGGCCTTTTCCTTACTGTAAGACACACCAGTAACATAGTTAAGCTTCACAGTCTGTCCCGGCTGCAGCCTTACTCTGCATCTCAAGCTCATAATCGGGTCCAGCACTGCTCCAACCGTATTTGATAAAGGATGGCTTCCTTCTACTGCTGCGGGGCTTTCAATCGTATTGCCCCTGCCGATGAACTTTGCCCTGTCAGTTTCATATTGAATTCCTCCAATTGTATCATCCGTCACAGTCAGCTTGTGAAACGCCCATACCGGGTCCTTTTTCTCCTCTCTCGGCCTTCTCACCGCCAGTAATGTATTGTACCTCTGCAAATACTCCGTTCTAATAAACAAATTGCTAAAGACCGGGTGAGCCAAGTCGGCAGACTGGGGTGTAATTGTCACTTCAAGATAACTGGTTACTTCCATTGTTTTAGTCCGCTGGCTGTGGTTGGTAAGGGTCAGCCTCCTGACTTCCACATCATCCTCCGGTGACACAATTATCTCAGTGCCGGTATCTATATCCCCGTCAGTTCTGCATAATGATATCTTATCCTGTGAGAATACCACCTTGTATCTGTTCGGAAGCACATTGCAAGGAGTCAGAGAGTTTGACCACACTGAATTTTCATCAACATCCTGTATATAAAAGAACATCCCTGAATTATTCAGAACGCTGTCCTCTCTCCACCTGGTAACTGCCAGATCCTTATATTTGCTGAAGCCTGATCCATTATCAGTTACCATTACGGAATAATCACCATTCGACAGCATATGCACTTCCGGCAGTATGTTGTTATTCAGTCCCAGGACCTTTGAATATTCAATATCCGCCTTTACAGCTTCATCAAAGGGCTCGATTTTCTCCTTGTAATCCTTTGCGAATATCACCTTTGAAGGAATCTTCTCCTGCATAAGTATATCCGCCGCTTTTATAACCGGGTCCCTATGAAACCTTTCCTGCATCACATGGTTATTTATAACATTGTTCAAGGCCATAAAGCTCATGCCCTGGTGATGAGCCATGAAGCTTCTTACTATACTGCTTCTCTTGCCTTTTTTCAGTCTTTCAGGAGTATAGTCTATAGCTTCGTAAAAACCATAGGGGCTATCCAGCCCTTCTTTTTTAAGCTGTATTATATTCTCGACAGAATCCCTCGGACTTACCATTAAGGCTAATACAGTAGCATAGGGTGCTATAACGGTATCATTGATAAGTCCCCTCTTAAGCCCGAGACTTGGTATTCCAAAGGCTTTATACTGATAGTTCAGCCTGAAGTCAAAGGAATAATAGCCTGACTCCGATACGCCCCAAGGCACTTTTCTTCTACGGCCGTAATCCTTTTGACACCTTACTACAAAATCATATGTCTCATTAAGAAGAGAGTTGGGATAGTTCTTCATAATAAGCAGCGGCATAAGATACTCGAACATGGTACCGGTCCAGGAAATCAATCCCTTGTATCCATTAACCGAGGTCAAAGTCCTGTTAAGCGTGAACCAGTGCTCCTTCTTGATCTCTCCCCTTGCTATTGCAATAAGGCTCGCTTGCCTTGCCTCTGAAGCCAATAAATCATAATAGGACCTTGTAAGCTGCTCCTCCTCCTCGTTGTAACCGATGGAAAACAGCTTCCTTCTGCTGTCAAACAGCGGCAGAAAGGATGTTTCTTCAATAAGCCTGTCAACCCTTTCAATTATATTATCCAGCCTGTTTCTGATCTGCTCCGTGCATTTTTCCGCATCTGCTTCATTTAATTCCCGGAGATATGTACTTGCAGCTTTATGCAGCTTTATACCCCAATTAATCCTTTTCAGGTCATTTTTTTTGATTATTGCCTCAAGCAGCTGACGGAAATTGTCATTTTCCGGCTCATTACCCTGCAACGCTCTGGTAAAAAGCTCGCCGGGCAAGCTCAACTGCTCATCATCAAGCTTTACAAGCTCTGCAGTATCCCGCAGCCCGAATACCATGTTTCTGTCAACCGAGGGCTTTCCCTTGTACTCAAGAAGTCCTTGCTTTAAAGCCATAACATAAGCAATAAAGTTACCGCTGTCTACCGTTGAAATATAGCTTGGTCTTAATACCTCCAGGGTAATGGTGTCATACCAGTTATAGAGATGCCCTCTCCATTTTTTCAGCTTCTCAACTGTAGTAATTGTATTATCCAGCCTTTCAAGCATTTCCATGGTGCTTAAATAGCCCAAATCCCTTGCAGACATGATGGAAACCAGAAGCAAGCCGATATTGGTAGGAGATGTCCTGTGGGCTATTCCATTCGGCGGGTTCTCCTGATAGTTGTCAGGGGGAAGGTAATTATCCAAAGCACTTACGAAATCTTCAAAGAAGCTCCAGGTCTTACGTGCTAATATTCTTAGCTCGTAAACTTCATTTTCGCTCAGGTTATTCTTTGCTTTTTCTGCAGGCTGGCTTACCCAATATGCTATTGCCGGGGCAGCAGCCCATAGCGGGGCAATAAACAGTGCAGCAATAAATGCCACAGGTCCTTTATAAACACTTAAAAGTATTGCTGTTACTGCAGCTGCAGGGCATATCCACATGCGTCTCCAATAGCTTATCATATCATTTTTCAATGCAAGCTCCATGTCTGCCGCAGTTACCCATTCAATCAAATTTCTCCTTGTTACTAAAACTCTCACCAGTGTTCTTATTATAGCGTCCAGCATAAGCAGCGACTGATAAGGCAGAAATACCAGTATCAGCAGTGACTGCAAAAACTGCAGACTGAATCTTTCAAAAACACTGTAGCCTGCTTTGTCACTAAGCTTTAGATTGTATTTACTCAGTACAGCCTCTGTCAAGCTCACGAACATGGGGAATACAGCAGCAACTAATGCGAAAAAGAACCATACCAATGCGTTGCCGGGCAATACACTCAAGGAAAACAGGAAAAGTAAAGCCTCACTTGGCGCAACAAGGCTTCTTCTCATATTGTCCAGTATCTTCCATCTATTAATAGCTGACAGCGGATTTCTTATGACCTCTCCTCTAGCGTTTCTTACCTTGCCAAAAAGCCATGGCAGCAGCTGCCAATCCCCCCTCACCCATCTATGCTGCCGCATCGAATGAGCATTGTACCTTGAGGGGTAACCATCGATAAGCTCAATATCTGTGACAAGGCCGGTTCTGACATGGGCACCTTCAATAAGATCATGGCTCAGCACAGTATTTTCCGGTATCGCATTTCTCAAAATCCGTTGGAATACTGCAAGTTCATATATGCCTTTACCTGTGAAAATCCCTTCGTCAAAATAGTCCTGATATATATCCGAAACTGCATTGGTATAAATATCAATGCCGCCCTGCCCCGCAAAAACTTTGGAGAACCTGGAAGCATTAGCGCTTATTATATCTACGCTTATTCTAGGCTGCAGCAACCCATAGCCCTCTGTTACTATGCCTTTCCTTTCATCCACTACGGCCCTGTTAAGCGGGTGGGTTATAGTTCCCACCAGCTTTCTGGCAGTTTCTATACTTAGCTTTGTATCTGCATCAATGGTAATAACATATTTTATACAGGGAAGCTCGCTGATATTTCCTTCAATACGCTCGAAGGAACCGGGGCTTCTTCCCAAAAGCAATTCATTAAATTCATAGAGGGCGCCTCTCTTGCGTTCCCAGCCCATCCATCTGTTCTGCGACTCATTCATAGCCCTCTTTCTATGAAGATAATAGAACTTATCCCTAGCTTTGCCGTATTTCTTATTTAGCTCCCTTACCTTCTCACATGCTGCGGCGATAATTTCCTGATCCCCCTCAGATATTTCCCGGTCATGATCCTTATAATCTCCGAGCAGAGCAAAGTACAGGTTTTCTTCCCTGTTGGCAAGATAATACTCTTCAAGGTTTAAAAGCAGCTTGACTGCAGTGCTTCCCTTTGTTAGCAGCGTAGGTATGACAACAATTGCAGCTGCTTCTTCAGGAATCCCCTCCTGAAGCTCAAGCTTAGGCAAAAAAGCCGGCGGCTTTATATGCACAAGTATCCAATTGACAGTTGAGACTGCAATGTCACTTGCCGGGATCAACAGTGCCAAAGCTATGAGAAGCAATGTGCCAAAGCCCTCCGCCCCGGCATTGTAAGCATAATTCAGCAATATAATAACAATTAAAGTTGTTATTGAGGTTATTGAAAAGAAATATATCGAAGCAGGGGAAAAGCCCGAAGCATTGGAACGGCCAATCTTATTCAACAGCTGTTCCTTCTCGCTTCTGAAAAGATAATAGCCTATGTGCTTCTTATCCTCTTCAGCACATTCTATCAGTTTCTTCGCAACCTGTATTTCCGATACCTTAAGCTTTTTGGAAAGCTTCTCAACTTCATGGCGGTAGCTGTCCCTTGATGGAAAGTCCATCTTTGAATATGTGTTGTCCGGGTCCTGCCTTAAAATCTGCTCGACCTGGCTTAACTCTTCAAATATCAGTTTCCAATCCAGGGTTGCAATAAACCTCAGGCTGGTAATGGAATTACCCATTGAAACCTGCCTTGCAGCCTGCTCCTTGTGTTCCAGATGGGTAATGCTTTCTGAAGTAGTATGCTGTTCAGATAATCTTTCATCTATGTAATGTATTATCGGAGCAATTTCTATTCCCTGCTTTTTCAGCCTGTTAAGCAGATGTTCCCCGTATGACGGATGGATTGCCTCAAGGTGCCTCATGCTTTCCTTGGCAATTTCAAGCAGTTCTTCAGGCTTTCGATCCTTCAGGGCTAGAAGCTGTTCTGCCAGTTTGTCTGCTTTATGCCACTGCTGCTGTGAAGCATCAATGCTTTCGCACACATGCCTTATATGCTCAATTAAGGCCATTCTGACCATCATAGGTATAGCCCAAAGCTCACCGCTTGACAGCAAGGATTGAGTCTGATAAGCCTTAACAAAGCCTACCAGTTGTTTTTCGTCGAATCTGCCGTCAGTATGTGAAACCAGCTCCAGGGCTATGGCATAGACCCTTGGATAGCCTTTCAGAGTCCCGGATTTCAATCTTGGCAGCTGAAAGTAATATTTTCTTGAGAGGTTTTGCCTTATCTCCTTTACCTGCTCTTCTACAATATAAAAGTTGTCCAGCAGCCATTCAGCAGCGGGAGTAACATTGCTCCTGACATTGGAATATTCATTCAGTGCTTTATAAACAGCGGTTATGAACTTGAAGTTCTTATTCATCCTTGTTTCCAGACTGTAATACAGCTTGGAGCTTTTCCCCACCACATGCTTCCGCGCAATTTCCAGGGCATGCCTTTCCAATTCCTCAGCATTCAGAATTGCATCATAAACTTCCGGCTCATCCCTGTCTATGACGTATAATAGCCTGGTTAAAAGGTATATCAAAACAGCAGCAAGAATAATTACTGCCATATATACGTAGTAAACCTCAGCACCCAATATAATCCTCACCAGTCCTTACTGTTTGAAACAATTTGATTTATTCTGTCAGTGAATTCAGCGGCCAGCTCCTTGGCATACTCTTCAGATGCCCCTTCAGTGTAAATATTGCATACAGGCCTTTCACTGTCTGGAAGTATGAGAACCCATCCATTCTCACTGTTTATTCTTACCCCTTCAAAGAGCTCGATTTCCCGATTTTTGTTTTCCTCTATGATTTCCCTGATTACCCTGCCCTTATGCTGCCAGTCACACTTAACCTCGTTTTTCTCCATATGGAAATGAGGAAGCTCATTTACCAGATCGTAAAGTATTACGGAATTGGCTGCCATAAAGTCCAGTAGGCTGCCGATGCCCCATATCCCGTCAAAATTAAGTATGTACTGGAACAAGGAGTCCTCAATACCGGCTTTGTGCTCAAACATTTCTTTCATAATAGCCGCAGGAGTGTTCTTTGTCCTTACAACCTCTATACTGTAGCACTCCGCCATTTTTTCTATTACTCTCGAAGCGGTATGTGGAATAATGAGCCTTTTATCCATTCCGGTCTTCAGTATAATCAGTGAGGTTAGAGCAATATGTCTGTCTTTATCCAGTATCCTCCCCTTGTGATCTATAAGCATAAAGCTCTCCCCGTCTTCACTCAAAACCACTCCCATGCTTGCTCCATATTTTACAGTCAATTCCGCTATATGGTTGTAGTATAGGTTTTTCCGTTTTCCAAGCTCTTCAGGCATATACCCCCTGTCTAAGGCAGCGACCTCCACGGTGCAGCCAATATTGCGGAGGTATGAGGCTGCAAGAGCTGCCACCTGCTCGGATATTGATGCAACCACCAGCTTTGGATTGAAGTTTTTTATTGCATCTGGGTGCTTCAGCATATTGGTGCCGCTTTGCACGTAGAAATCCGAAAAATTGCTGATTCTGACAATATCCTTGATTCTATCAGCATTACACCTTTTAAAATCCTCCCTTACGAAGCTGTTTTCAATTTTTCTCTCTGCCGACCTGTCTATGCTGATGCCCACTCTGTTTGAGAATTCCAGGTGCACTTTGTTCTCTTCGTTATAATCCTTCCATATATGGACTCCACCTTCTGCCCTATAGAACCTGACGGCAAACCTCATTATTGGCATTGCTGCGTTTTCAATGCATATGACTCCTATACCCGTCGACAGCACACCTGATATCAGCGCTTCCCTGATTATTTCAGCAGCATTGGACCCATCACTGCTTACAATAATTTTGGAATCCTCCTTCAGGGTTGACCCGAAAGCAGAACCCAAACGCGATGCAAATTCCGGCGTCAGGTTTACATTTACGTCACCGCTCACATCTCTGTAACCGAACAAGGTTTTTGATGCTTTTGTACCCCATACAAGATTCTGAGCCACTACCGCATCTGCTTCTATAACCTTTTCCGGCCATACCTTTATATCGGGCTTTACAATTACACCCGTCTCCAAAGTTGTATTGCTGCCGATAACTGTGTTTTCGAAAAGGTTCACACCACTTTTAACTGTTACCCCTTTGCACAGCACAGAGCCCCTGCACTGCACATTCCGGCCTATTTTTGAGTTTTTCCAGATTATACTCCTTTTTATTGAGGTTGCTTCTCCGATTTCAGTGTTATTTCCTATTATTGCAGCTTCGATTAATACTCTATCTTTAAGCCTGCAGTTGTTTCCGATAAACAGCGGGGCTTTGAGCGTACAACTTTCCGGGATCTCAGTGTTTTTCCCTATCCATATTCCTTCCCCGGCCTCCCGGTACTTCATGTCGGTCTTGACCTTCCCGGTCAATATATCAAAGTTGACTTCCTTATATACTTTGAGGTCTCCTATATCATTCCAATAATCCCTTGTCACATAGCCGTACATGGGGATATCATCCTTCAGCAGCTTTGGGAACAAATCCTTGCTGAAATCAAAATTGTCTCCTTTTTTATAGTAATCAAGCACCTCCGGCTCAAGTATGTATATTCCGGTATTGATGGTATCGCTGAAAACCTCTCCCCAGCTTGGCTTTTCCATAAAGCTGGTTATTTTGCCATTTTCATCTGTGATTACTACTCCATATTCCAGCGGTATAGGCACCTTTTTAAGCACCAGGGTGGCTTTTGACTGCTTCTCCCTATGGAATTCCAGCGCTTTATCCAAATCCAAGTCTGTCAGTGCATCTCCGCTGATAATAATAAACGTGCCGTCAAAAAAGTCCTCTGCGTTCTTTACACTTCCTCCGGTCCCCAAAGGAGTATGCTCGATATAGTACCTGAGCTTTATGCCTAAATCCTCGCCGTCCCCGAAATAATCAGTGATAACAGCGGGGAAATATGCCAA
>CAZUGK010000054.1:21907-24381 GCA_964619815.1 uncultured Clostridiaceae bacterium
GTTGCTGCGATATCCGTAATATTATGTTTTTTCAGCAGCTCTATCGTGTATTCCATTACCGGCTTATTCAGTACCGGTACCATTGGCTTTGGTATGCCGCAGGTCAACGGCCTGAGTCTTGTGCCTTCCCCACCTGCCATAATTACAGCTTTCATTCTGTCACCCCGTAGTCATATTTTTGCTTATTTGCCGTATATTCCATACTCTGTAAAAGCACTATGTGATATTTTCCCCGAAAGGCAGAATTTTATTATCAATAGCATAAAAAAGGCGGAAAGCTCTCGCTTCCCGCCTTGAGGTTGGTGACAAACTACCCAAATATTATAGGGGTGCATACTAATTCAAGCGGCCATGTCATAGCTAAAGTATTGTATACTTATACTGTGCTATACATGGCTGCGCTATTACCACCACTTTGTCATTAGTCTGGGTGGAAAGCTTTCGCTTCCCACCAGAGATTTTTATTTGGAAGTATGTTCATTCCGTGTATAAAACCAGTTTTTCATTAAAGTTATTAAAAAACAGTGAAAAAATTATCAGTTAGTGTTAAAATAATAGAGGATATATAAAAATATACTGAATAAATAAGTAATGCCGTTATAATATATAAATATCAGTTAGAAAGGGAGTATTAATAATGAGTAAACCAATATTATCCGCTCACTTTGAATCAAGGACACCATCCGATGTCCGACTGGCACAAATGAAATATGATGAGCGCAAAGTAAAACCCGAAGCTGTAATCAATGTAGGTATCGGCAATGTTTCACTTCCGACAAATCCGGCTATGCAGAAAAGAATGTTTGCACTTGGTGCACCTGAAAGCCCGTTTGCAAAGGGTGTAATAAGGTACACAGGCACTGCCGGGACTATTGAATGTCAGAATGCATTCAAAAATATCCTTAATTGTGAAGGCTTTGATACAAGCAAGCTGCATGTTCAAATAACCGATGGCGGATCTTCTGCCATGGAGTTGCTGTTAATAGGCGTTTGCGGCGCTGCAGGCACCGGTGACAGACCCCTTATGGTAATTGACCCTGCCTACACCAATTATATTTCTTTTGCAGAAAGAATAGGACGAAAAATAGTAACTGTAACGCGTACAATGAACGAAAACGGCAAGTTCAGTCTTCCGGAATTGAATAAAATCGAAGAAGCCATTAAAATACATAACCCCGGAGCACTTCTTGTCATACCTTATGACAATCCGACAGGTCAGTTCTATGATTACGAAACACTTCAGGGACTTGCTGCATTATGTGTAAAATATAATATGTGGTTTGTAAGCGATGAAGCTTACCGCGAACTATTCTATGATGAAGACGGCAAGCTTGTGAGCATCTGGGGAGTAACCGATGCAGATGTACCCGGCATCGAAGGCAGAAGAATCAGTATTGAAACTGCATCAAAGGTATGGAATGCCTGTGGTTTAAGAATAGGTGCCCTGATTACAGACAGCCCTGAATTCAATAACCGTTCAGTAGCTGAATATACTGCAAACCTTTGCGCTAATGCAATCGGTCAGTATATCTTCGGAGCACTGGCACACGAAAGCAAGGAACAAATAGCTGCGTGGTGCAAGAGTATCAGAGAATACTACAAAGAGCTGATACTTAATGTGTATAACGGCCTGAAGAAGCAGGAACCGGGCTTAATCGTTTCAAGCCCTGACGCATCCATATACTCGGTAATTGACGTCAGAAATGTAGTAAAACCCGGATTTGACGCAATTGAATTTGTTTTGTTCTGTGCTCAGGAAGGATCCGTTAACCTCAACGGAGTTGAAACAACACTTCTGGTAGCACCTATGAAGGGATTCTATAATGTTAAAAAAGGCGAGAAAAACCCGGGTAGCACGCAGTTCAGAATTTCATTCGTAGAAACTCCTGAAAATATGGCAAAGGTTCCTGAATTGTTTGCTAAACTTTTAAGAAAGTTTGAAGCACAAAGATAGAAATAAATTACTTTATTTACGAAGAAAACCACTAGCTATCGCCAGTGGTTTTCTTTATAAATAAATATAGTTAATACAAAGAAAGCATATATAACTATGAATATTATTTTCAGAATCACAATCTTTTTTTGTGCGCGTTTCCAAGCATATATGAATTGAACAACTTAGGTACAAGTTTTCCATGACACTTATCCATTTTTTATCGTTAAATATTATACCCAACTATACTGCCTTCCTTTTGGTCATATGTTTTTCATTATAATGCAAATCTGTGTGAAAATTACAAAAGTATTTTAATAACATTTGAATTTCCGACAAATTATGGTAAAATAAAAAAGAGGTTTGTTCTTTTCGTGCGGACAAAATGCCTCGTCACTAAAGAATCTACCTCTTTATAGCAATATTAGTATGGATTATCTCCACGATTTTATTATATGAGCTAATTGAATAAATGTCAATGCCTACCTAACAGGATGTCATCTTCTTTTCTATTGCTTGGTTTTTATTTCCATACAATCCC
>CAZUGK010000055.1:0-24288 GCA_964619815.1 uncultured Clostridiaceae bacterium
AGAGGACTGAAAATCCTCGTGTCGGTGGTTCGATTCCGCCCCAAGGCACCATTTAGATATTTAACGTAGTATGTTTACTGCGTTTTTTCATTTTTTGAAAAAGAAAATAGCCCTCCAAGGGCTATTATGCTTGTCCGCTTCTTCTGTAAAAGAATGTTTTTGCCGGTTCCAGCTTATATCTCTGCGGCAGTATTATTTGCTCTGTACTTCCAACAAACAGAACTCCGCTGCTGTTTAAGGATTCTCTGAATTTGTGGTACATTACGGACTTCGCTTCCTCAGTAAAATAAATCATCACATTCCTGCACACAATAAGGTCGCAGTTTTCCGGGTACTTGTCACTCAATAGGTTGTGGCGCTTGAACTCAATACGGCTCTTTATCTTATCACTTATCTTATAGTTTTCTCCTACCTTTGTGAAATAATTACTTACAAAGTCCTTCGGAAGGTTTACAAGGCTTTTGGGAACATAAATCCCGTTCTTCGCCTTAGCCACAGCCCCGTCGTCTATATCAGTGGCAAGTATTTTTATACTTTCCAGATCCATAAAGCGGGTCATCAGCATGGCAAGAGAGTATGGCTCTTCTCCTGTTGAACATGCCGCACTCCAAATCTTAGGCCTTTTGTTGAACTTCATTATATTGGGCATTATATCTTTTTCTAGCATTTCCCATTGGGCTGGGTTTCTGTAAAATTCCGACACATTAATTGTGAGGTAATTTATAAATTCGTCATATAATTTGCTATTTTGCGTCAAAGCCTTGTAGTATTCATCATAATCATCATAATTGTTTCTCCTGATAAGTGAATCGATTCTTCTTCTCATCTGCCGTTCCTTGTAGCTTGACAGATCAATCCCGGTCAGCCTGAGTATTTTCTCTTTAAATCCTTCATAGTTTGTGAGCATTCTATTTCTCCTTAACAGTAAATATTGCTGTTTTTTGTTTTTAAGCTTTTAACAAACTGTGCCGGTTTACGACAATTTATGTAGCTTTATACAATTAATTTTAGCATAATGCGAAAATAAAAAAAAGTCGTGATATTATACAATATCACGAAAATATAATGTAAAGGGGGTCTCAATGTATTTTGTGAGGTCATTAATATTGTTGACAATAAAGAAATAATTATACATATATATTTCGCGAAAAACATTTTACATTATTAATTCAAGTTTCGCGAAATGTTTCCTTGATCGTTATTGAATTCGCACAATACCCTAATGTAAATGCTTTAGTGCGTTCAATAAAGCTTTATGCGAAATATCCAGATATTTTTCAATTAAATTTCGCAAAAAGCTTTCCTTGATTGTTATTGAATTCGCACAATACCCTAATGTAAATGCTTTAGTGCGTTCAATAAAGCTTTATGCGAAATATCCAGATATTTTTCAATTAAATTTCGCAAAAAGCTTTCCTTGATTGTTATTGAATTCGCACAATACCCTAATGTAAATGCTTTAGTGCGTTCAATATGGAAACGAAAAAAACACACAATTTGCTTTACCCATTGTGTGTTTTTGAATATTCTTCTTTATAAATTGGCAACCTTCACAGGCTGCTCGAATATGCCTCTCTTAACCTCTGTTGCAGTCATATGCTCTGCTTTCAGCTTATCCGTCAGATAGTTGCAGGCATCCCATGGATTGACATTTTCACCGCATGTAAAAACGTCTACTGCAGCATATCCCAATTCCGGCCATGTATGAATCGTAATATGGGATTCTGAAATTACAACCACTCCGCTTACGCCCTGAGGGCTAAACTTGTGGAATGCAACTTCCCTGACCTCCGCACCTGCTTCCAGTGAAGCATCTACCATAATCTCCTGAATTTTATCCTTATCATTTAAAATATCAAAGCTGCATCCGTAAATTTCTGCAAGTATATGACGGCCCAAAGCATTCATTTATTTTTCCTCCTTTATTCAGTATAAGTGCTTTACATAATAACCTTATATTTTTAATTTGATTATGCAAAACACTACCTTAATTATAATTTTGCTTTGTCAATAAAAATAATTTTATCATTATCAGCCAAAAAGTCAATACTATCGCTTGAAATTCATTAAATTCATGCAAATATTTATAATAGCTACATTATATGCAGCATTTATTTAATAATTCTTGATTTTGCTGTATAAAATCAGCTTAACTGGTTCGTATTATTTCTTATATAATTTATGCATTCAAACGGCATATGATATGAATTACAAATAAAAAAAATCCTTCTATGCAGTAGAAGGATTTTTGTACTTTACTATTAAACTCTTATTCTTCTGTTTTCTCTATAAGCTCTCTAATACTTAAGCTGATTTTCTTCTCTTCAGGCTTAATATCTATTATCTTTGCATTAACAACGTCACCTATATTCAATGCATCTGCAGGCTTTGAAATTCTCTTGTCGGATATCTGTGAAATATGAATAAGTCCGTCTATACCCGGCTCAAGCTCTACAAAGGCTCCAAAGTTTGAGAATCTCAATATTTTGACTTCTACTACATCGCCGACCTTATATTTGTCTCCTGCAGCAGTCCATGGCTCAGGCATTGTCTGTTTGAGTCCCAAGGAGATCTTTTTCTTTTCCTTATCAACTGAAAGTACAACCACTTCCACCTTATTGCCAGGCTTTACAACCTCAGAAGGATGCTTAATTCTTGACCATGAAAGCTCTGATATGTGTATAAGTCCATCCACTCCGCCGATATCTACAAAAGCACCAAAATCAGTCAGTCTCTTAACCTCTCCGGTTAATCTCTGTCCTGCTTCTATTTTCTCCCATACTGCTTTTTCCTTAACGGCTTGTTCTTTTTTCAGGACAGCCTTTCTGGATACAACAACTTTTCTCTTTTCAGGATCATATTCTATTACTTCTACATTTACCTTTGTATTAACATAACCGCTTAAATCTTCAGAATATCTGACATCAAACTGGGATGCAGGCATAAATGCCCTTATACCCATTATTTCAACTATTCCTCCGCCTTTGACTATATCTTTCACTATTCCTTCAATAGGAGTTTTTTCGTTAAATGCTGCTTCAATCTTATGCCAATTCTTTTCCGCATCAAAAAGCTTTTTGGAGAGTACAACATTGCCTTCACCATCATTGATATTGACAACGATTACTTCCAATTCGTCCCCTACTTTTACAAGATCCTTTAGATTTACGTCAGGCTCCCAGGTGTAATCTTCCTTTTTTATTATGCCGTCGGATTTATATCCAATATTGACCATGACCTCGTCTTCCGTAACCATTATTACAGTTCCTTTTACTGTATCCCCTGAGTATACACTCCTCATGGTCTTTTCATACTCTTCCATCATGCTTTCCTGATTCTCCATCACGTTGTCGTTAATCTCTTGCATCTTTCCGATAACCTCCTTAATTACCCAATCAGGTGTGGATGCACCCGCTGTAATGCCGACCTTCCTGAATTGTTTCAGCGCAACAATAGGCAAATCCTCAGCTTTTTCAATATGATATACATTATGACAGTTGTCCTTGCATATTTGATAAAGCTTATTTGTATTGGAGCTTTCCTTGCTCCCGATTACAATCATGCAATCAACCCTCTTTGAGAGCTGCTCTGCTGATTCCTGCCTCTTATCAGTTGCGCTGCAAATGGTATTAAATATTATTGCGTTCTTATATTTTTTTTGTATGGCATCCACTACGCTGTCCCAAATTTTTTTTGTAATTGTAGTTTGTGCAACTAAACATATTTTATCATATATAGGAAGTTTGTCTACTATTTTTTCATCATCTACTATGTGAGCAGTATAATCGCACCATCCGTTCGTTCCAATTACCTCGGGATGGTTTTTATCTCCTACTATGAATATTTTGTATCCTTTTTGATAATATTCCTTTACTTTTTTGTGTATGGCTGAAACATAGGGACAAGTACAATCAATATATTCCACACCTTTCTCTTCGAACAGCTTGTACTTTTCTTCAGCTATTCCGTGAGAGCGGATAATAAGCTCTGCGTCCTCTTCCGGAATTTCATCAACTTCGTTTACGGAATTAACCCCTTGTTCTTCAAGCTTTCCTATTACTTGATTGTTGTGTATCAATGGTCCATATGTGAAAATCTTTTTCCCGTGCTTATCGGCTACTTCCTTAAAAGCTTTATCTACTGCATTTTTCACTCCAAAACAAAAGCCGGCATTTTCATCAAGAATTATTTCCATCTTCCTTATCCCTCTTAAGCTCATTAATATTATTCATAATATCAAGACTGATCTTCAAATAATCTTCATTTAAAAGCTTTTTGTCGTAATACTCAGTAAGTTCAATAGGTTTCCCTATTATAACCTTTGTCCTTTTGAAAAATTTATAACTGCTTATAATTGCCACCGGTAAAACCGGGACCTTTGACTTTATCGCAAGCATTGCAATCCCAGGCTCAGCTTTTACCTCAGCAGTTTTGTTCCTTGTACCTTCCGGAAAAAGTGCAAGTACCTTTCCGCTGCCCAGCAGCTTGAGTGAGGTTTTTATACTTTTGATATCAGCTTCCCCTCTTTTTATGGGAAACGCCCCCAGCCCATTCATAAGAGCTCTCAAGAGTACATTCTTGAACAATTCAGCCTTTGCCATGAAATACATCCTATGTGGCAGTGAAATTCCTACAAATATGGGGTCTATCATAGTAACATGGTTTGCACAGGCGATGTAGGCGCCTTCTTTGGGAACATTCTCCCTGCCCGTTACCCTGTAATTGTAGAAAAACAAAAATATCGGTATCAATATTGCCCTGGCAAAGCTATACAGCATCAATGCCTCCCCCCTTCAATTCTATGTTTGAGATAACCTCGTTCAGGACTTTTTCCACGCTTTTCCCCGTGGTATCTATTATTACTGCATCGGAGGCCACTGTCAAAGGAGAATCACTCCTTGTTGAATCTATATGATCCCTTTTTTCTATTTGTGACCTTATGTCCTGAATTTCTGCCTCATACCCCTTCTGTTTCAGTTCATTGCATCTTCTTTCCGCTCTTTCTTCCACAGAAGCGGTTATATAGAATTTGAACTGGGCCGAAGGAAAAATTACTGTACCAACATCACGGCCGTCCATTACGACGTTCTTATTGTCGGATATTTTCCTCTGCAACTGCACCATAAGCTTTCTTACTTCAGGTATTGCAGCAATACAGGAGACATTCCGGTTTACGTTCTCTTCACGTATTTCTTTATCAACAATACTTCCATCAAGATATATGCTGTTATCCCTAAAATCTATCTCTGTTTTCTCCGCAATTTTGATAATGTTGTCCAATTCCTTCAACGGAATATTCTCTCTCAGCACTTTTAAAGTAATTGCCCTGTACATTGCTCCGGAATCTATATATGTATAGCCTATCTTTTCAGCAAGTTTTTTTGCTATGGTACTCTTACCTGCTCCTGCAGGTCCGTCAATGGCTATGACTTTATAACTCATATTAGGTTCCCCCTAAACATTTAGTATCAATTCGATGACATATATTATTTTACCAGAATGGTTTTTAAAATAAAAGCCTACTTAAGTCTGACACGATCAACAAGTACCAGATTATTATTGACATAGATAAGCTTTCCCAGTTCAGGAACTGTTATATTGTCTGACACTGAAGTAACCTTGAGTACGGCGACATCACTGAATTCAGCTCCGCTAACCTCTATCACATCTCCGTCCTTTACCTGGAGCTTTACTGACCTGCCTGTAGTAGCCGGAATTCTCTCCCCATTCACGAAAAAATCCATTGATTTTAATGTCGAGTAGTTTTCTATTGAAATTTCCATTTCTCCCTTTTTTATAAACAACTGGCTGTCGGCAATCGATATGCCCTCCAGCCTATCTGTCCGGCTTATCACGGTTTTTACGTTCTGGTTCATTAAAAAGACCTGGATCAATATAAGTGCTGCAAGCAATACGACAATCCCCTTGTTGATCAAAGCATTAATCCTGTTCCACCAGCTGTAATACCCATTGTTCATATAAATGCCTCCCTTTTTCATCATATATAGATAATTCCTATTTAGGGAGGTGTTTATACAATTATGAGTTTAAACCTGCTGCATAACCTGTAGAAAATGCAATTTGCAGATTAAAGCCTCCGGTAAATGCATCAAGGTCGATTATTTCTCCGGCAAAATACAAGCCCTTGACCAGTTTTGATTCCATTGTCTTCGGATTTATCTCCTTAAGATTGATACCCCCTGAAGTCACAATAGCCTCATCTATAGACCTTGTGCCTTCTATTGCGACAGTAAAGCCTTTGAGAAGCTTTACCATTGATTTTCTCTCCAGCTTTGTAATCTGGTGTATCTCTTTAGTCTCGTCTATTCCCGAAAGAGCAATAACAACAGGTATGAGCTTCTGCGGAAGCAGCTCGTTAAGTGCATTTTTAAATCGTTTATTGGAATTCTTCTCAAAATCCCGTATTATCCTTTTATCAAGCTCTTCCTCCGAAAGTGCAGGCTTAAGGTCAATGCTGATTTTTATATTCTTCTTTTTCCTGAGATAATCTGAGATATAAAAGCTTGCTGAAAGAATAATAGGCCCCGAAAGCCCATAATGAGTGAAAAGCATCTCTCCAAAGTCTTCATATATAACTTTTTCTTCTGCCATCGCTTTTATAGACACATTTTTCAGTGATAACCCCTGCAAATCCTTTATAAATGCATCTTTGGAAACAAGAGGCACCAGGGAAGGCATAAGCTTACTGACACTGTGCCCTGCCTTTCTTGCTATTTCATAGCCGTCTCCTGTTGAGCCTGTCTGCGGATAAGATACTCCGCCTGTGCAAAGGATGACAGAGCTGCACTCGATGAACTGTCCGTTATCAAGCAGCGCACCTTTTACTTCTTCATCCTCATGTATTATATTCAGTATTTTACTGTTAAGCTTAATATCTACTTTGTACTTATTCATGTATCTTTCCAGTGCTTTGATTACGTCGCTTGACTTATCGGATGCAGGAAAAACTCTTCCGCCTCTCTCTACCTTGGTCTTAAGGCCGAGAGACTCTAAAAGCTCAATAAGGTCATTGTTTGAGAAGTTATTGAAGGAGCTGTAAAAAAATTTGGAGTTCTTCGGAATATTCTTCATAAATTCATCAAAATCAGCTGCGTTAGTCACATTACAGCGGCCTTTTCCGGTAATGAAAAGTTTCTTGCCCAGCTTCTCATTTTTCTCTATAAGCAATGTCTTTCTCCCCATTGAAGCAGCTGTTCCTGCTGCTATCATTCCTGCAGGGCCTGCTCCAATGACTATCACATCATATTTCAAACAAAACCGACCTCCTTTCCTGCTTTTTCACTCGATCTTCAATCAAATGGTTGGTATCATTCAGACATAATACTACCGGCCTTTCAGGATTATCCTCAGGAAAGCCTATAATCGATATTGATGCATTATCAACCTTGAATTTGGTATAGTTCTTAAGGTCAATCCCCAGTATTCTGATTATTGCAGCCTTAATAGCCGTGCCATGGGACACCACCAGTATGTTGCTTCCCTTGTGGCAGCTTACTATTTCTTTAATTGCGCTGTAGGTACGTTCTGAAAGATCCAGGAAGGTTTCTGCTCCAGGAAGATTGAAATTGGCCGGGTCTTCGCTGTAAACCCTGAAATGCTCACTGTATTTTTCTTTTATTTCGTTGATGGTCATTCCTTCCCATGGTCCCAGACATATCTCGTGGTATTTGTCAGATTTGACAATCCCGCATTTCTTGTAGCTTTTTATAATCTCAGCAGTCCTCAAAGCTCTTTTCAAGCTGCTGGAGTAGATATAGTCAATATCTTCGCAAGCAAGTCTTTTCGCCAGAAGTTCTGCTTGTTTTATTCCTTTATCGCTCAGCTCTGTATCAGTTTTTCCCTGAATCCTGCTGATTTTGTTCCATTCAGTTTCTCCATGTCTTACAAGATAAAGCTTTGTCATTGGATCCCCCCTCAATTTTCCATATTATTATATCACACATCTATGAAAAAAATCCTGCTTTGTTTAAAGCAGGATTTTTCTTATTCGTCCGTGTCCCCCGAGAATATGTTGTATTTGTTCCATATTTCTTCAAGGCTTGCAAAGGAGCTTGAAATATTATTTTTCTCCTTGATACCAACCGCAACTATTAGTGCGTTCAGCACACTCATGGGTGCTACTATTGAATCTACAAAGGACTCCATATTGCTTTTTGCGATAAGTGTACAGTCTGCATGGGAACATAAGGGTGACAGCATGCTGTCAGTTAGCGCAATTGTATTTGCGCCTCTGGATTTCACATACTCCAAAGCCCTAATTGTCCTCAAGGAATATCTTGGGAAACCTATTGCAATAACAAGATCATCCTTCCCTATTCTGAAAAGCTGTTCAAATATATCTCCAATGGTATATGTCACAACATGAACATTATCTCTGATGAAGTTAAGATAGAAGCCAAGAAACTCAGCAAGGGCAGTAGAACTTCTCAGGCCGATTATATATATGCTTTTCGCTTCAGAAATGCTTTTTACAGCCTGATCAAAGCTTGTCTGGTTTACCTCTTCAATTGTTGCCCTTATATTCTCCATATCGGATTTCAATACATTTTTCAGTATGCTATCCTTGTTTGTAAAGTCAGAGCTCATTTCGATTCTTTGTACTGTAGTAAGCTTGGTTTTGACCATCTCCTGCAGCTGTTTCTGCAGTTGCGGATAACCAATATAGCCTATTGCATTTGCAAACCTCACTACTGTAGATTCACTTACTCCGACCTTTTCCCCAAGTTTAGCAGCAGTCATAAATGCAGCTTTATCATAATTGTTCATTATGTATTGCGCTATTATCTTCTGCCCTTTGCTCAGTCTATGAAAGTTTGTCTGAATTACCCTCATTAAATCAATAACTTCACTCATGCTTAAATCTCCAATTACATTATTGAATTTTTGCTATGTCATATCCCATAGAAAGCGCCTTCTTGTTCAGTTCCTCCGTACCCTTCGGAACTCTTGCAAGTACAGCCTTTTCCAATGACTCCCTGGATATTAGCTTTGTTATTTCAACTATTGCCCCAAGGGCTACAATGTTTGTTACCATAGGTTTACCCAAATCATTGGCGGCAGTACTGAGTATCGGTACACTGTAAACCTGTTTGTTTTCAACATTTTCAATATTGACAGAGCTGTCAATAATAAGTATTCCGTTGTCCTTCAGTCCTTCACTATACTGCTCATAAGACTTTTGAGTCAGGGCAAGCAGTATGTCGCAATCTCTTACTTTAGGAAAATCTATGCTTTCAGTGGATATTATTACCTCGGATTTGCTTGCGCCGCCTCTTGCCTCAGGGCCATATGACTGTGTCTGAACTGCATTTTTCCCATCATTTATGGCACCTTCTGCAAGTATTATACCAGCTAGCAGCAACCCCTGTCCACCGGATCCGCTAAGTCTGACCTCATATTTTTCCATAACTATCTCTCCTTCTTTAATCTATCAATAATCTTCTGATACTCGCCGGTATACTCCGGTTCCGGGCTATTCTTAAACTCACCGATCAGGAATTTGCCTTCAAGTGCTTCAGGAGATAGTTTTGCTGCAGCAGAAATATTAACTGCATTTTCCTTCTGCCATTCCATCATATTTACAGCACTGCCCTTCTTGTTCTTTCTTCCATAATAAGTCGGGCACATGCTCATAGCTTCTATAAGAGAGAAACCGTCATTGTTCAGAGCGTTCTGCACAAGTGATGTCAAAAGTGTAGCATGATATGCAGTTGCCCTTCCGACATAGGTAGCTCCTGCTGATGCGGCCAGATTGCATATATCAAAGGCTTTATCAATGTTTCCGTACGGAGCTGTCGTTCCTTTATCAAATTTCGGAGTTGTAGGGGAGTACTGACCTCCGGTCATACCGTATATGTTGTTATTATATACTATAGCTGTTATCCCTATGTTTCTTCTGCATGCATGGATAAGATGATTGCCGCCTATTGCACTTGCATCCCCGTCACCCATGATGACAATTACCTTAATGTCCGGTTTTGCCATTTTTATTCCTGTTGCAAAAGCAAGAGCACGTCCATGTGTAGTATGAAGAGTATTGAAATCCAGATATCCCGGTGCTCTTGATGAACATCCTATACCGGATACAATACATACTTTATTCTTATCAAGTCCGGCTTTATCAATGGCTGAGGCTATTGCCCTCGTTATTGTTCCATGACCGCAGCCGGGACACCATATTTGCGGAAGCTTATCAGTTCGAAAATAATTTTCTATTAAAGTACTGGGCATTTTATAGTACCTCCTCTATCTTCCTGACTATTTCTTCAGGATATATGATTTCACAGCTAACCTTGTTCAATCTTTCAACTTTTGTTATGCCGTTGCATACTCTTTCAACTTCAAGGACCAGCTGTCCCAAATTCATTTCAGGTACTACGATGGTTTTAACCTTTTTCGCAAGCTCCCTAAGTCTTTCTTCCGGGAAAGGCCATATGCTTATTGGTCTGAATATGCCAACTGGAATACCCTTGCTGCGGAGCATCTTCATTGCTGATTTAGCAGATCTTGCTACACAGCCGTATGATAATATTACTATTTCTGCATCTTCTGTATTTTCTTCTTCCCATGAAACTATTTCATCTTTATGAATTTCTATTTTGTCAGAAAGCCTTCTTATGAGCTTATCAGCTACTGCCGTACTGTTGCTTGGAAAACCTGTTTCATCATGTACCAGACCGGTGACATGATATCTGTAGCCTGTTCCGAAATCAGCCATAGGAGGTACCAGGTCTTCTTCCGGTTTGTATGGCAAATATTCCTCGTTGCTGCAGTCAGGTCTCTTTCTGTCTATAACTTCTATTTCCGAAGCGTCAGGTAATTGTACTTTTTCCCTCATATGACCGATAACTTCATCCATAAGCAGTATAACCGGTGTTCTGAACTTCTCTGCCAAATTAAATGCCTTCACTGTCAGATCAAAAGTTTCCCTGACTGATGACGGGGTAAGTGCAATAACCGGATGATCTCCGTGAGTACCCCAGCGCGCCTGCATAACATCACCCTGAGCCGGTGACGTTGGCATACCTGTACTTGGGCCGCCTCTCTGCACGTCTACTATTACACAAGGCACTTCTGCTATCGCAGCGTATCCTATATTTTCCTGTTTGAGGGAGAATCCTGGTCCGCTGGTTGCTGTCATGCTCTTTGCACCAGTTAGGGAGGCTCCTATGACAGCAGCTATTCCACCGATTTCATCTTCCATCTGCATGAACCTTCCGCCTACCAAAGGCAGCTTTTCTGCGGATAATTCCGCTATTTCAGTAGATGGTGTTATAGGATAACCTGCATAGAACTTCATTCCAGCAGCAATTGCACCTTCAACACAAGCTTCGTTTCCTTGCATTAACCTAACCTTGCTTTTCATTCTTCTTCCTCCCCAAATATATTGCATAATCAGGACACCTGAGTTCGCACATTCCGCACTGTATGCACTTATCAACATCAGCCATTACAACTTTTTCATTTTCAAGTGCCAGAGCTTTGGTGGGACAAAATGCTACACAAATGCCACAGCCTTTACACCATGCAGGTTTGATTACTATTTTCTCATTAGCTATTTCCCCTGCCTTGACGTCTTTCTTTTCCATTTCCCCGACCTCCAACAACATTCTTTTGAGACAATGCAATTTTTATTTCATTTTTGTACTTATAATAAAAATTTTGCAATTTTCCCTTCATTTTTTAGTATATATTATTATAATCTCTATTGCAATATTGAAAACCAAATAAATTTCATAATTTTGCTAAGCTTTTTCTTATATTATGGAAACTTACTCAAGTTTCGTATATCGTTATCGTTCTTTTATCTCTATTCTTCCTTATCCCAAAAATAAGATTCTTATCCTTAAGGGATTTATTAAGAAAATCAACAATCTTGTACAGCTCTTCGCCTTCTTCAAATTCCTTGACTGCTATCAGCTTTAAACTATCTTCCTTCTGCATTCTCCTTTTAACTCCCTTCATTAATATATTTCCACCACGAAATATATTAAGCTTGGATTTCAATTTCTGCATATAATAAAAAGGGGGGGAATATTATGTCTGATAATTTGCTTTCTGAAAATTTTAAAAACCCGGCAGGTACTATCAGCCAGGATGATTTGTCCGAACTGAAATTACTCGAAATAGATAATATAAGTAGTGTATTTTTCCTTATAGGAACCTTCATAGCAATGTATGCAACCAGCGAGGCAGAGCAAGAAATAGTCTCCCCGGGAAAAAACCAGCCCTCCGGCCGGAGTGTAGCCACTCCAACAAGCAGTCGGAGTGAACTTCTAATCCTGTTTAATATACTTTTCTTTATAGGCAGTATATTGCTTGCCAATACTGCAAGTGCAAGGCTGAGCAAACAGAAATCCGATATAAGCAAAAATGGCACTCAATCAGAAATAAACAACCTAAAGGGTACTGAGATAGTATTACTTGGTATCATATTCAGGATAGTTGGTTATGTATTAGCCATTATCGGAAACAAGCTCAGGGCTGATAATCCGGTGTGAACTTCCATTCCTTAAGCCTTTCCATGTCCTTATAGCCTGTGAGATCAACATGCAGAGGAGTTATTGATGCAAAGCCGTTTCTTACAGCATAAATATCAGTATCCTCTTCTATCTCATCTTCAACAAGCTCTCCTGCAAGCCAATAGTAGCTGTTCCCTCTTGGATCTTTCCTTTCTTCAAAATTATTCCTGTATTTTTTTACTCCCAGCTTTGTTATTTTTATACCCTTCAATTCATTAATGCTGTTAATCTCCGGAATGTTTATGTTTATTAGCATTCTTTCTTCCGCCGCATGCTGAAGCACCTGTTCTATTATACCCGCAGCAGCAAGAGCAGCAGCTGAAAAATCAGTTACATCATGCTTTGCATAGGAAACTGCCATTGCAGCTATGTTGAATAAAGAGCCTTCAATGGCTGCCGAAACAGTACCGGAATATATTATATCAGTTCCGAGATTCTCTCCGTTGTTTATTCCCGATATAATAAGGTCAGGCCTTTTGGGAAGCAATGTTTCTACGCCCAGCTTTATGCAGTCTGCAGGTGTGCCGCTTACCCACCATGCATCAATATCCAAATCATATAATTTTATTTTTCTGCATCTTAACGGTTGATGCATGGTTATTGCATGACCTATTGCACTCTGCTCCCTATCCGGTGCCACAACCGTGACCTTTCCCAGCTTTGTCATTCTCTTTGCCAGTTCATATATTCCCTTTGAATGAATTCCATCATCATTTGAGATAAGAATGTTTAACATTTGTGTCCTCCTATTTTTGTTTATTTGCTTTACTATATGGTTATACTAAAACCAGTTCGTGCTGTGCAGGTGATAAAATGTTACAGATAGATGATGCGGGAAGCGGAAGCCTCGTTGGGGGCACCTGCATTGGCGTGTTGAGAAAGGAAACAGGAGAATATTACTACGAAATTATTCCTGTGCAACAGTTCAACGAAGCCAACTTTAAAAATAAAACGTATATATATTATACAACAGAAATTGTAAAAAATGCTTTTAAAAAGTTGTCGGTGAAAAAGAGAGAGCAAATTTATATATGTCAGGGTTATATGTTTGAGGATACCAGAAAATTCCTAACCCAGTCAAATTATAAATTTATAAACTCCAAAATTGAAGAGCCTCTTCAATCCCGTATAGAAAAAACCTTTGAAAATTACACAATATCGCTGGGCTTGCCCAGGGATTTCATCGCATATACAAAGTACCCTTTTCACTTTCATCGGCTTCTAAAATGGGTATACGCCGATTATGGCAATCGGATCAAGCTTTGCAAAACTGGCTGGAAAAGTTGGCACAAGTACAGTAATATCTCCGTAGAGGTATATTATGACAAGCTTTTGAAAAGTAACTTCATTTGTCTTAAATGCGGCAAGAAAATAGCTGACAATTCAAATGTAAAGGTAATAAAATTCTTTTCAAACAGGGACAATTATGTATATGTGCATAAGCATTGCTGAGCGCTTCGAAATACTTGTTAAAAAGCAGCCATATTATAGAATATTCTATAACATGACTGCCCATATTCTTATTATTCCTATACCGGATATGTCTTGTCAACCTTATCTACAAGATTGCTGTCAATGGCATACTTTTTTGCCTGTCTGTCTTTGAAGAACTTCAGGGCTACCTGCGGGAAGAGTGCATAGCTGAGCACATCCTCTTCCTGTTCATAATACTCCTTCATTTCCTGCTTAACCGACTCAAGCTGTGGCTCCAGCAAATCAGCAGGCCTGCAGGTTATGACTTCCTCGTCCCCAATAATCGTTTTCCTTATTTCCCCGGAAATGGGAACACTTGGTTTTCCATATTTGCCTCTGACATAATCCTTTATCTCATTGGGTATCATCTTATACCGGCTGCCTGAAACAACATTGAAAACTGCCTGTGTGCCTACAAACTGACTTGATGGAGTTACAAGCGGAGGGAATCCAAGATCCTCTCTTACCCTTGGCACCTCCTTAAGCACCTCATTATACTTATCCATTGCATTCGCCTGCTTCAACTGCGACATAAGATTGGACAGCATCCCTCCCGGCACCTGGTAGGACAGCACATTTGTATCAACGTTAAATACATTCGGATTCAACAATCCGTTAGCTATATATTTTTCCTTTATTCCTTTGAAGTAATAGGCAATTTCACATAAGAGCTCCAGATCAAGACCCGAATCATATTCCGTCCCCTTAAGCGTTGCCACCATTGGTTCAGTCGGAGGCTGTGAAGTTCCAAGACCAAAGGGCGACATGGCAGTATCTATAATATCCACTCCAGCCTCAATAGCCTTCAAATATGTCATATCGGTCATACCGCTTGTAAAGTGGGTATGCAGCTGTATCGGTATGCTTATATGCTCTTTCAAGGCTTTAATAAGCTCATATCCGTAATATGGAGTAAGTATTCCGGACATATCCTTTATGCAAAGTGAATCGCAGCCCATATCCTGGACTTTTTTTGCGAGGTCTACATAAAGCTCAATATTATGTACCGGACTAATAGTATATACAACAGTTCCTTGAGCATGTCCGCCATACTTCTTTGTAGCTTTAACTGCCGTTTCAATGTTCCTCAGGTCATTAAGCGCATCAAAAATTCTTATTATATCAACACCGTTTTTTATTGACAGTCTGACAAACTCCTCTACTACATCATCTGGGTAGTTCTTATAACCAAGAATGTTCTGACCCCTAAGAAGCATCTGCAGCTTTGTGTTTTTTAGCTTTGACTTAATCACACGAAGCCTCTCCCAAGGATCTTCATCAAGGAACCTAAGGCAAGAATCGAAGGTAGCCCCTCCCCACATCTCTATTGAATGATATCCCACCTTATCCATAAGCTCAAGAATCGGAAGCATTTCATCTGTTCTCATTCTTGTAGCAATCAATGACTGATGGCCATCCCTCAATATAGTTTCAGTAATTTTAACTTTAGCCATGTGTGCACATCCTCCAATCATTAAAATAAAATATACTTAATACATTCTGAAACTTGATATTTATTTTATATATATCATATTTATCAATTAAAATATATACAAAATCACCAAATTGAGAAAATTTTGCTATTTCTGCGAACAAGGCTTAAAATAACCTTCCATGGATACTCTGTAATATTCGGGTGTGCTTATATCGCCAAATATCTCTTTGATATCAGCTGTGATATTCTTGTTTTCCTCCTTCTTAAAGCCCATTGCCTTTAAGAAGTGTCCGCATATATTAGCAGCATATACCTCCTTTGCACCTTTTAAATCAGCTATATTAAGCAGCGCTTTTGTTATTGCGGTGCCCAATTTCATTCTTCTGTGGCTTTCACTCACAATTACCCAATTCAAAAAACCCTTGCTTTCCTTAAGCACTATGCAGCCGCAGCCGCATTTTTCATTATCACTTTCACATATAAGAAAACCGTCTATGTTTGAAAGAAGCTTTCCAGCCGTGTATCCGTTTTCTGACGCCAACTCCTGGACAAAGCTTATGTCCTCAGGCTTTATCTTTCTTATCTGCAGCATGCGCCCAACCCCCAAGTGTTTTTAAATACTCTATTTCAGAATCATTCAGATAGCGCCATTCTCCTGTTTTAAGAGAATCTAATCCTATTTTCCCTATTTTCATACGCTTAAGTCTAATAACCTCGTGCCCTATTGCAGAACACATCTTTCTTACTTGTCTGTTTTTTCCTTCATGTATGGTGATGTCTACAACGCTGTTACCCTTTACATACCTTACTATTTCAAGCTTTGCAGGAGATGTAACATAATCTTCTATTTTTATTCCCCCGGCAAAGGTCTCAATACTGGCCTTGTCCACTTTTCCACGGACTAAAGCTCTATAGGTCTTGTCAATATTGTGCTTCGGATGAGTGATCATATATGTCAGATCGCCATCATTGGTAAGAAGAAGGAGCCCTTCAGTATCATAGTCCAGGCGGCCAATAGGAAAGACCCTAACGCTTATACCGTTTAACAGGTCTAAGACAGTGGGCCTTCCGAATTGATCTTTTACACTGGTAATATATCCTACCGGTTTATTCAGTAAAATATAAACCTTGCTTTCAGTGCTTCTGATTATCTTCCCATCTACTTCAATTATATCCAATTCTTTGTCTACCTTACAGCCAGGTTCGGTAATCAAACTGCCGTTCACCTTCACCCGGCCGGCGGCTATAAGTTCTTCGCACTTTCTCCTTGATGCCACTCCGAACTCTGACATTACTTTTTGCAATCGTTCCACCATTTTTCCCCTGCTCCTCACATTACCGATAAAATCGTTGAGAAATATTTAACTTCAGATACCCTGCTATGGCATAAATACTCCGAATCAAAAGGGAGCTTATATTACCATAAAAGAAGTTCTTTTCTAGTTTGCGACTGTAAAGTAATCCTTGAGAATTCTCTTCAAGTGAAAAAAAGGACTGCTGGACTCTACACTCTCTGTATATTCAAGTCCGATTGTTCCCATAAGCTTGTTATCAAGGTATATTTCAAGCTTTCCTGCATCGTCACCTTTGTTAAGCGGAGCCTGTGCCACCCCATTGTACTTAGGCAAAAGCTTCACATTTTCCTTTTCAGCACCACTCAACGTAAGGGTAAAATCCTCTTTTGGCTTTACAGCAACAAACTTTTCTTTTCCATTTTTAACATCCACAACCTGATAGATATTATTTTTGTCAACTATTTTCTCGTTGGTATAATTCTTGAAGCCATATTCCAAAAGGGCAGCCGAATCATTCCACATAGGTCCGCAATTCAACACCACGCATACCAATTGCATCCCATTCCTTGTGGCTGAAGATACCAGGCATCTTCCTGCTTTATTGGTAAAGCCTGTTTTTACTCCATTCCCTCCGTCAAACTGCCACAGCATCTTATTTTTGTTAATCATTACCCTGTCCCAGTTTTCATTTGGCGGGCCTTCTATCGTTTTCTTTTTACTGCTCACAACATCTGCAAATACGGGATTTTTCAATGCATAAGCAGTAATTAAAGCCAGATCATAAGCGGTGGTGTAATGTCCTTCCGCATCCAATCCATGAGGATTGGCAAAATTCGTATTGTTTGCCCCTATTTCCTGTGCTTTACGATTCATCAGGTCTGCAAAGCCTTCTACTGAGCCGCCGACATGCTCGGCTACTGCCACAGCAGCATCGTTGCCGGAGCGCAGCATGATTGCATAAAGCAAATCGTGAACTGTATGCTTTTCACCTTCACGTAAATAAATGGAAGACCCTCCTGTATATGAGGCTTTTCTGCTTACAGTAACCGTCTCTTCAAGCTTTCCGCTTTCAACGGCTACCAGAGTTGTCATTATTTTAGTTGTACTCGCCATCGCAAGCTTCTCATTCATATTCTTCGAGTATAGTACCCTTCCTGAATTCACGTCCATTATAACCGCAGCCCGGGCACTTATATCCTCCCCGGCTGAAACTGCAAAAAAACTCGACACTGCAGCAATTACAAAAGACATAATCAAAGCTAAGCTTCTTTTCATCCTATCACTCCGTCAATTTTTAATGCATTCTATAAACGTATTATTAACAGAATGACAGTTTTCTATAATATGATTATTCGTATATTATTTTGCAGCCGAATTCCTTGGCTATCTTAAGGGCTTCTTTAACGTCATCCTCTCCCCAGATAGTCCATCCACCCTTCAAGGTTCCATCCACGTACAGTTCAACCTTGTCTTTTTTAACAATCATCCGTTTGTCATAACGTTTCTTCATTTGAATAATCTGACGGCTGATTGCTTCTTCAATATCAACGTCCATTACCTTTAATGCTATGAAAATGCATGAAAGTGCATCCTCCAATTCTCTCTTTGCCCTGTCCTCCTCACCTTTGAGAAGGGCTTTCAAGGACTCAGCCACTTCTTCATTCAGATGACTCAGCACTTCCTTTGGATCATCCGTTGCATATTTTCTATTCTCCCATATAATATCAACTGCTTGTTTAAGCTCCATTTAATCACCTCTGATGCATTATAGCATATTCATATATCAGTGTATTTTTCGACAACTGTTATTACTTATTATAACAAATTTTAGTATAAAAAAGGAAGGAGTTTAGCCCTTCCTACATTTCTATTTTTTCTTCTTCTGTATATTTCTTTTTGTTAAAGTAGCTTTCCATGTTGTCTATCAGGTTTGGCACCATATCAACTATTCTGTCCACCGCACTGTTGTATTTTACCGGTATCACCTTTAGCTGGCCATTTGATGTTGCAAGAAAGCCTATAGGCTGTACAGTCACTCCTGCGCCGCTGCCTCCTGCAAAAGGATATTTGGAGCCATCTCCATCTTCCTTGTTGTCTGTACCTCCCGCATATTCCCCTCCCCCTGCGATAAAGGCGAAGGATACCTTCGATACAGGCACTATTACAGCTCCATCCCTTGTCTCTACAGCATCACCTATTACAGTGTTGACATCTATCATGTTTTTGATATTTTCCATTGTAGTCTTCATTAAGCTTTCCACAGGCTGATCCAAGCTAAACACATCCTTTAATTTATATTAATTTATTATTATCTTTTCATACCGGATAGCAATGCAGGTACTGCCCTAATTCCAGCATTTATAATATGACCTAATTTTAAGCTTATTATACAATGAAATTCAACGCACAGCTGAACCCTGCTGAAAATTGGAACAATAGCGATTCTGGGATTCCCAATATTAAGATAGCTTCTGGTAAAAGTCATGATATTTCCGATCAATATCCATGCAACTCCATATAAAATCCCTGTTTCTGCCGCATCACCGGTACCCATGCTTAACTTCAGCTCAAAATTATCTATTCTTGTTTTCTTTGCCATGTATTTCAAGACAGGTGTTATCGCATTTTTTATATTTTTGTAAATCTTAAATAAGTTTCCCCCTTCTGTTATACTGAACAGTTTGGTAAACCTGGCCAACAGTCTGCTGCGTTTCTTGTTTGCCACTTCCATTTTGTACTTTAATGCAGGCTTCCCATCCTTCATGGCGATTATTAGAAATGGAATTTCCGACTTGAACTTTATCAAACCATATAAGGTACTGAAGCCTATTGTTATTTTGTCATCCATATTATCTTTTCTCATATCTATACTGATAACTATAGGCATAAAATACAACAGCAGAAGAATAACAAGCAGTGTAAGCAAAAAATAAAACATAATACTTCCTCCCCATATATGCTTTGGGGTAATTGTGCAAAATAACTCTTAGTATTTTTTCTCAAAAATAAAAAATAATACATCCTAACATTTCTATAAGGATGTATTATTATTACGCTACGCTCCTGCCTCTTCCGTAAGCTCCTTCAGCACAGGCAGCTCGGCGAGGGATTTTAATCCGAAAAGCTTTAAAAAATTATCTGTAGTCCTGTATAGTATGGGTCGTCCGGGGCCGTCCAACCTGCCTGCCTCATATATAAGCTCCTTCTCTGCAAGTCTTGCTATGCAGCCTTCGGACTTTACTCCTCTTATATAATCCACCTGTGATTTGGTGATGGGCTGTTTGTAAGCAATTATTGCGAGAGTCTCAAGGGATGCCTGAGAAAGGCCCTGCCTGCTCTGAGGTTTTACCAGCCTCTCTATATACTCATAATGCTCCGGCTTTGTACACATCTGATAGCAGTTGTTTACCTCGATTATCTGCAAGCCCCTGTTCTCTTCATTGAAGCTGTCCATCATCTGGGCAACTATTCTCCTCAGAGTTGTCTCATCTATGCTTATTATGCTGCATAGATCCTTTATAGGTACGGCGTCCCCAGCCACAAACAAAAGACCTTCTACAATCGACTTTATTTCCCTTATGTCCATAATAAAATCCATCCCTTCATGCGTCTTTTGCTCTTCTCTTAATTAATATCCTTGCAAAATTCCTTTCCTGAAAAATTGTCAGGCTCCTTCTTTTTATCAACTCGAGCACTGCCAGGAAAGTAACAATAGTCTCATATCTGTTGCTGCTGCTCAGGAACAAATCGTCAAAATAAAATGACGGCTTGCTTGCAAGCAGCTTGTTTATCAGCCTTATTTTATCGTCTACTGTAACGACCTCCCTATATATCTCTCTGAAGTTGTTTCTTTTTTTGGATTCATTCTTGAGCATAATGTTTTTAAAGCTGATATATAACATATCCAGGGAAACATTTGAAATGGAAGTGACATCACTGATATAGTCTTCTATTGGTTCAGGCTCCTTATAAAAAACCTTCTCGTATATGCCCAGCTTATCCTTTAACTCCAGGGACGCTTCCTTGTATTTCTTGTATTCAATAAGCTTCTGAATAAGCTCTTCCCTTGGGTCGGCAGCATCTGTACCGTTCTCTTCCTTTTTGGGCTTAGGCAGCAGCATCTTTGACTTTATCTCCAGCAGCGTTGCAGCCATGACGAGAAATTCGCTTGAAACCTCCAAATCATGTATCTCCATCATATCTATATACTGCAGGTACTGGTCTGTTATCTCCGCAATCGGTATGTCGTAAATGTCCACCTCGGCTTTTTCAATTAAATGCAGCAGAAGGTCCAGAGGACCTTCAAAGGCTTGCAGCTTAACATTTATAGGCATACCATTACTCCAATTCCGTCAATTTCATCTTTTCTCTCACTTCTTCAAGAGTTACCCTTGCAACTTCCCTTGCATGCCTTGTACCTGTCTTCAGTATGTCCATAATGCTGTCTTTATCCTGCAAAAGCTTCTGCCTTCTCTCATACATAGGCGCCATATATGCCGCTATGTTTTCAGCAAGATTCTTCTTGCACTGCACGCAGCCCAAGCCACCGGTCTTGCAGACACCATAGGTCTCCTGGTGGGTTTTTTCAGAAAAAACCTTATGGAATGCATATACCGCACAAATATCAGGATGCCCCGGGTCATTCTTTTTTATCTTCTCAGGATCGGTAATCATTTGCCTTACCTTCTCCCTTATAGTATCGGGGGAGTCCGACAGTGCAATTGTATTGTTATAGCTCTTGCTCATTTTCCTTCCGTCCAGGCCGGGAAGCACCTTGATCTGATTCATCTTAGCCTGAGGCTCGGGGAAGGTATTCCCGTAAAGGTTGTTAAACCTTCTTGCAATTTCACGGGAGAGCTCCAAATGCGGGAGCTGATCCTCACCAACCGGCACAATACTAGCTTTATGCACAAGTATGTCAGTAGCCATAAGATTGGGGTATCCCAGGAAGCCATAGGTCGCTATATTCTTATCCTTTAACTGTACCAGCTGGTCCTTGTAGGTAGGACACCTTTCAAGCCATGAAACCGGCACTATCATGGATAGCAGCAAGTGAAGCTCGGCAATTTCCTTAACGTTTGACTGCAGAAATATCGTGCATTTTTCAGGATCCAAGCCTGCACTCAGCCAATCTATGGCCATTTCCATTATATTATCCTTAATCTCACTGGTATCTTCATAGCCTGTGGTCAGGGCATGCCACTCAACAATGGAAAAGAAACACTCGTATTCATTCTGCAGTCTCAGCCAATTCTCGAGCGCTCCGAAATAATTCCCAAGGTGAAGGCTGCCGGTAGGCCTCATTCCACTCATAATTCTCTGTCTGGTCATCTTATCACTCCTAACAATATTACTATAAAAATAATCCTACAAAAGAATTTATTAACCAATCCATAGCTAAAATTATAGGTCCCAGTATTTTACCTATTATACCTGAAAAAATCAGTAAAAGCATGATTATATTTGAATATATTGCATATCTCCGCATAAAAAACCTTTGCTTACTTGTAAGAAAGGCATCAAGTATATTCGAACCGTCCAGGGGCGGTATTGGAATCAAGTTAAATGCACCAATACTGAGATTAATTATATATGCGGTCTGGAGAATAGATTTCATTATAACTCCCGTGCTGTCATAAATCAAAGGAAATATTATTGCAATCAGAAAAGCTGTTATAAAGTTAGACAAGGGGCCTGCAACGGATACAAGAATCATCCCTTTTTTTCTGTCTCTGAAGTTCAAATCATTAACCGGCACCGGCTTTGCCCAGCCGAACTGCCTTGTAACAATAAGGCACAGAAAACCAAGGGGATCCAGGTGTGCTATAGGGTTGAGGGACAGCCTGCCATAATCCTTGGCTGTCCTGTCACCCATAAAATAAGCTGCAAGAGCATGCGCATATTCATGTATGGTCAATGCCAGTATTATTCCCGGCAAGCTGATTAAAAGCGAAGTAATTCCAAAGTTAAGATTCAGATAATATAAGAATTTAGAAAATAAGTCCTCCACGTAAGTACTCCTTTATTTTTATCATAATATGTAATATATTCTAATACATTTAAGCTATTTATACAATATTAATGGAAAAAGAAACCCGGCATATGCCGGGTGAGGATCATTTCTTTGGACTTCCGAACCAATATATAAACGAGTTTCTCAGATTATTCATAAATGATGATTTTTCTACGTCGGTATCACAAACCAGGTTGTACCTTCCGGCATCCTTATCATTGATGCTTATCACAAGTTCTCCTATCTTGTCACCTTTCGCAAGCGGAGCTTTCAGCATTTCTGGCAGGATTACCGTCTTTTTTATGTCCTTCTCTTCCCCCTTGGTCAAAAGAGTTGAGATATCACTGTCGGTAACTGCATTTACAGTAAGCCTGCTTCCCTTTGACACCTTCACTTCCTGTATCTTCTCACCCTTCTTCGCTACCGTGAAGCTGTTGAAGTTTGCAAAGCCATAATCTATTAGCTTACGTGCTTCCTTATTCCTTATATCTACCGTCGGAGAACCCATTACTACACTTATAAGCCTTAAATTGTTTCTTTTTGCCGTTACGGAAATACAATAACCCGCTTCTTCAGTCCAACCGGTCTTTATACCGTCAACGTCGTTGTAGAACCTTATCATCTTATTCTTGTTAACAAGCTCTCTCAATACATTATTTTTCTTGCCTACATAAACCTTTACCATGTATTGTGATATGAAATCGAATATCTTTTCATGCTTCAGAAGCTCTCTCGATATTACAGCCAAATCATGTGCAGTAGTCACATGTCCTTCTGCAGGAAGCCCGTTGGGATTCACAAAATTACTGTCATTGGCACCCAACTCTTTTGCTCTTTTATTCATAAGCTTCACAAACTCTTCTTCACTTCCGGATATATGCTCAGCCATTGCTATGCAAGCATCATTGGCAGATTCTACTGCAATACCATACAGAAGATCTTTGACTGTTCTTACTTCACCGGCTTCCAATAGCAGCATTGTACCTTTGTTGCTCTTGCTTGAGGCCTGCGGGCTTATGGTTACTTTGTCATCATAGGTTATCTTTCCATTATCTAATGCTTCAATGGTTAGGAGCATTGTCATTACTTTTGTAACACTTGCAGGGGGCAGCTTTTCATTGGAATTCTGTTCATATATTATTTTACCCGTACCATAGTCCATCAGTATCGCCGATTTGCAGTTCAAATTCATATCGTCTTCTGCATAAACAGGAATTATTATTCCAAAAGCGGCGACTGAAAAAATAGTTAAAAAACAAATTAGTCTTTTTGCTAATTTATTTAATTTAGTAAAATTATGCATAACAATCCTCCTACTAGATTAGTTTACTTTTATGTTGCCCTATAGGAGGTCGTGTTATACAATTCCAAAAAAGTTCAAAACCGCATGTTTTTTAAAAAAACAATGCGGTAATTTTAAATCTGCGCAATATATAAAAGATGTGCAACAATGGTTATTGGGTTTCGAGGTTCCCAGGTACGAGGTTTCGGGGGGAACGGGTAACACGGAACACACGGATGTTTCACGGA
>CAZUGK010000056.1:0-10577 GCA_964619815.1 uncultured Clostridiaceae bacterium
GGACAATTAATTCCCGTACTTTCAACTATTGCCTTTGTATTTCTGCAATTAGGAAAGCCTGGGCATGCAAGAAACTTTCCGAACCTGCCCTGCTTATACACCATATTCCTGCCGCACAGCTCGCAAATTACATCGCTTACCTCATCCTGTATTTCAATTTTTCCTACTTTTTCTTCTGCGCTTTGCAAGGTCTTTTCAAAGGGTTGGTAGAATTCACGGATTACCTGCACCCATTCCTTCTCCCCATCTTCTATTTTATCCAGCTTGCTTTCCATGTTGGCAGTGAATTCTACATCCACTATATCTGAGAAAAACTCCTTCATTATATCTGTTATCTTTTCACCCAGATCAGTGGGAATAAGGAACTTCTTATCCCTGACTACATAACCTCTTGCAAGAACAGTTGATATTATCGGCGCATATGTACTGGGCCTTCCTATTCCTTTTTCTTCCAGTGCTTTTACAAGCGTCGCCTCTGTATACCTCAAAGGAGGCTCTGTGAAATGCTGCTTGCTGTCAAGCTTCTTCAGCTTTAGCAGCTGTCCTTCCAAAAGATTTGGAAGTGTGACTTCATCCTCCTCGGCTTTTTCATCGGTTCCTTCTATATAGACACTCATAAATCCCGCGAATCTCATTATGCTTCCATATGCTTTAAAAACATAACCGTTGGCTGAAATATCCGCTGTGACTGTATCAAATAAAGCAGCCTGCATCTGGCTTGCCACAAATCTTTCCCAAATAAGCTTATACAGTTTGTACTGGTCTTTATCAAGAGAGTCTTTGATTTTTTCAGGCTCTCTGAATATTGAAGAAGGTCTGATGGCTTCATGAGCGTCCTGGATCTTCTTCCCTTGCCTGCTCTGTTTTGCTTCTCCTCCAAGGTAGTTCCTGCCGTATCTGTCTGTGATATACTGTGCGGCATCCTTTTTTGCCTCATCAGATACTCTTGTTGAGTCGGTTCTTATATATGTGACAAGCCCCAAAGTACCTTCTCCGGCAATATCAATACCTTCATAAAGCTGTTGTGCTACCATCATTGTCTTTTTTGTGGTAAACCCCAGCTTCCTGTATGCTTCCTGCTGAAGAGTACTTGTGATGAACGGGTTAGGTGCGTTCCTTCTTTTCTCTCCTTTTTTGATTTTCGTAACAGTATACTTTGCACCCTTTAATTTCTCAAGTATCTTCTCCATTTCGCCTTCACTCGAGATTTCCAGCTTTTCATTTTCTCTGCCGTAGAATTTGGCATCAAAGTTCTTTTTTGATTCCGGATCGTTAAGCTTTGCTATAAGCGACCAGTATTCCTTTGGTACAAAAGCCCTTATTTCGTTTTCTCTGTCACATATGAGCCTTACAGCAACAGATTGAACCCTACCTGCGCTTAACCCTTTTTTAACCTTTTTCCACAGCAGCGGGCTGATTTTATATCCCACAAGCCTATCAAGCACTCTTCTTGCCTGTTGAGCACCGATTACATTGAAATTGAGCTTTCTCGGGTTTTTAATGGCATTGGTCACTGCTGTCTTGGTTATTTCATTAAACTCTATCCTGTCTACTTTTTTCGTATCCAGATTGAGGATATTGGCAAGATGCCAGGATATAGCTTCCCCCTCTCTGTCAGGGTCAGTCGCAAGAAGAATTCTGTCACAGTTTTTTGCCTCTTTTCGAAGCTTCTCTGTAATTTCTCCTTTGCCTCTAATTGTGATATATTTCGGTTCAAAATCCTTATCTATATCAATACCCAACTGGCTCTTGGGCAAATCTCTGATGTGCCCCATTGAAGCCTCCACCTTGTAGCTTGAGTTAAGAAACTTTTTTATGGTTTTTACTTTTGCAGGTGACTCAACGATTACCAAAGATGTTTTCAAACTATTCACCCCATTTTAAAAATTCATCACATATTATAACATTATATATAAAAAAAAATCAAATTAAATAGTAATTACCGCTGTCCTGCTGAATGAATCCCTTTACTTCAAGTTTTGTCAGCGCTGCCATTACTTTTCCGGGTTGAAGGCCTGTTGCTGCAGTAATCTCATCTTTGCCGCCACCCTTGTTCTTCAAATAAGCGAGAATACAGCTTTCCTCAATACTGATATCCAAGCTTTCATTAACATTTACATTATTCTTCTCTTTATATACTATATTGAGATTTAATTCTTCCAGAATATCTTCAATTCTGCTTACAAGCTTTGCTCCATTCTTTATCAAGGCATTGGTTCCTTTGCTGTTTGGAGAACTGATGTTGCCCGGTACGGCAAAAACCTCCCTGCCTTGTTCCAGGGCAAAATCCGCAGTTATCAAGGAACCGCTCTTTTCTCCTGCTTCTACTACTATTACCCCCAGAGACATTCCGCTTATTATTCTGTTTCTTGCCGGGAACTGAGCTGCGAAAGCCTCCCTTTCAAAGGGATACTCCGAAATAAGAGCGCCGTTTTTTTGAATTTCCTGACTCAGCCGGTAATTTGTCATAGGGTATACGTACTTTAAGCCGCAGCCAAAAACCGCGATTGTCCTTCCTTTAGCCATGAGCGCACCTCTATGGGCTGCAGAATCAATCCCCAAAGCCATGCCGCTAATGACTGTAATGCCTAACTCAGCAAGTCTTGAGGCAATTCTCTGTGCAGCCTTCAAGCCATATTCACTTGCCTTCCTGGAGCCTACAATGCCAATCGCCAGTGAGTCTTCATTCACAAGCTCACCCTTAACATACAGCACCGGGGGTGGATCATAGATATTTTTCAGGTTTTCAGGATATTCATTTTCATGTATAGTATAAACTTTTATACCATTTTCTTTCACAATTTTTAAATAATTATCTACGTTTTCCAAATTCCTATGCTCGGAAATGTTTTTTGCGGTCTGTTCCCTTACCAATCCTGAAGCAAGCAGCTCTCCGTAGGAGCATTGATAAACGTTTTCAGCTGAGCCGAAATATCTTATAAGGTTCAGGCAGCTCTTGCTCCCCACTCCCGGTACGGATGACAGCCATACACAGTATCTTTTCTCTTTCATATAGTCCCCCTTAGAATTAAAAATATCATAATATACCTGCATAAGTAAGTTTTGGATACAATTTTGTTACATTCTTCACTAAATTGTTACACTATGATAACAACTTTGTAATAATGATTTGATATAATAAAATCAGCAAGGATGACAAAAGAATTTTATTCTTCCCCCTCCTATTTATAGCCGGTAGAATTTTACTACCGGCTTTTAATTTCTTTAAAAGGGTTTTTTACGCCTCAGCTTTTTATATCCGTATAATGCTCTGTAGCCGACGTATTTGACTGTATTGGAAGCTACTTTTACTGTACCTCTTCCTATTGATTTTAAGGTGTCGCTAGTAAGTTTTATATCCTCATCAATCTCTTCAATTGTTATGCCAGCCTCTTCCAGAAATTTCTGCCTTACTGCTTCATCAGAAGCCAACAGCACCTTTTTCAGGCACCGGAGGATTATGAGAAGATTGTCCAACTGACCTGCTACTGGAATTATACCCGGTATAAGCTCAATAGGAGACACGCTGTAGGCTATACCCATGGAAAGCAATACTTTATGCCTCTTACGGATATCGGGGCTTTTGTATAACTTTACAAGCAGCTTGCTATAGCTTGGAAGCTTTCCGATTATTGAAAAAATATCCCGCTCTTCATTATCCATTTTTCTCCCTCCTGTTTATTTATATACCAGCAATTACTAGTATAAATTGTGGATTACTGCAAAAGCAATGTATATCGACTCACACTATAACGTATATTTTCTGTCCAGGCTCCTGTGCTGTATTGCTTCTGCAATATGATCCAGCTTGATATCATCACTACCCTCCAGATCTGCTATAGTCCTGGCAACCTTCAATATTCTATTATATGCTCTTGCGCTTAGATTAAACCTTTCAAAAGCACTCTTCAAAAGCTCTTTCTCTTTCTTGCCAATTCCGCAGTATACCGTCATCTGCTTCGGTTTCAGCTGCGAATTGAAATAAATACCTTCTCCCTCGTATCTTTCAAGCTGATGCTTTCTGGCTTTATCTATTCTTTTCTTGATGCTGGCGGAGCTTTCTCCCTTTGAGCTGCCGGATATATCATTAAAATTAACGGAAGGTACTTCTATGTGTAAATCTATTCTGTCCATCAACGGGCCTGAAATTTTACCCAGGTAATTCTTTATCTGCACCGGGCTGCAGCTGCACCTGCCGGACTCATCCCCATAAAAGCCGCAAGGGCATGGGTTTATCGAGCTTACAAGTATGAATTTTGCAGGATAAGTTATCGTACCGTTTACTCTGGAGATGGTTACGCACTCATCTTCCAACGGCTGCCGCAGCACCTCCAGAACATTCTTCGGAAACTCAGGCATCTCGTCCAGAAACAGCACACCATAGTGGGACAGAGAGACTTCCCCGGGATGGGGGATCCTGCCGCCGCCTATGAGGGAAGCACTGGACATTGTATGATGCGGTGAACGGAAGGGCCTTTTTGTAACAAGGCAAAGCTTGTCTTTTAAAAGGCCTGCTATACTATATATTTTTGTTACTTCAAGGCTTTCCTCAAAGGACATTTCAGGAAGTATCGAAGGAAGCCTTCTTGCCAGCATGGTTTTCCCTGAGCCCGGCGGTCCGAGCATTATTACATTATGGGCCCCTGCTGCTGCAATTTCCAAAGCTCTTTTTGCCATGTCCTGTCCTCTTACATCAGCGAAATCATATTCCTCGGAACTGGTGCCGCTGAGTATTGCCTCCAAATCAACCTTGTGGGGCAGTATCTCTTTTTTTCCATTTAAAAACTCCACCATATCTGTTATATTTTCCACAGGGTATATCTCCATATCGTTTACCAGTGCACCTTCGTCGGCGTTTTCCATGGCCAGCACCAGCTTTCTGAACCCGTGCTGCTTTAAGGAAAGACACATAGGCAGTACTCCCTTTATGCCCTTAACTGTGCCATCCAGGGACAACTCACCCAAAAAGGCAAAGCTTTCCAGGTCGTCATTTTCTATGAACATGGAAGCTTTGAGAATACCCGCCGCAATTGCCAGGTCGAATATGGAGCCTTCTTTCCTGATATCTGCGGGGGCCAGATTTATGGTTATTCTTTTTTGTGGAAACTGGAAATCAGAATTCTTTATTGCTGCTCTTACTCTTTCTCTGGACTCTTTAACCGCAGTGTCCGGAAGACCTACTATGTCGAAGCCCGGAAGCCCGTTGGACAAATCAGTTTCGACTATGATTACGTTCCCTTCGATTCCATATAAAGCGCAGGTATTAGTCTTGTATATCATAAAATCACTCCAAATTATCATTTTGTTATTATATATTTCTATAAATTCTACATTTTTCCTTCTATTCCAATTAATGTTTTGTACGAAAAAAGGCTCCTTTATACTGCAGGATAATTTGCACCTGCAGGATATAGGGGCCTCATTATAATTCTAACTTTTAAATCCTGAATTTTGATACCAAGGCTTCAGTTGAAGCGGCTGTTTCCTCCATTCCTGCCGACAGTTCCTCAGTTGTTGCTGAAACTTCTTCTATCTGTGTGCTTAACTCGGATATTCTTCTTCCCGTTGTATTTATCGCTTGAGTTATTTCCTTTGTCATTGTTATACAAATTGACCTATAATATTGAAGAGTCATACAGCTATTTTACATGTCTCTTTCTCACAGAAAATTCATACATCATTATGGAAGCCGCAATCCCCGCATTTAGCGACTCCGCCCTGCCGGGCATCGGTATTCTCACATTCTGGTCAAGCACCGCACTGATATCACTGCCTATCCCCTGAGACTCGTTTCCTATTATTATTGTACACTTCTTATAGCCGGGAAGCTCTATACAATTTGCAGCACTGTGCGGATCTGCTCCAATCGTAACTACCCCGCTGCCCTTCAATTCTTCAATAGTCTCAACAGTATCCAGGTTCTGAATAACGGGAATGTGGAACAGGGAACCCATAGTCGACCTGATTGTTTTACCATTGTATAAATCTACACTTCCCTTGGATAACAATACAGCATCCAATCCGCAGGCATCCGCCGTCCTGATTATAGTTCCTGCATTTCCCGGATCTCTCACTTCATGAAGCAGCACCATGCAAAGCTCATCTTTGTTTATAATGTCATCAAGGCTGGAATTCATTTTTTCTGCAACAGCTATTACTCCCTGTGGAGTATCAGTCTCGCATGCATCCTTGAAAGTCCTGTCATCTGCGTAATACAAAGCTATATCATTATCTTTCAGCCTGGCTGACAGTTCGTCATGCCTTTCGCTTTCCGCAAAGCTTTGGCTGAACAATACCATGGAAATGGATGCTTTATAAGCCAGAGCCTCTTTTAACAGCTTTTCACCCTCAATGATGAAGCTTCCGTGCTCATCCCTGTATTTCTTTAGTTGCAGGGACTTTATATATTTGATGGTTTTGTTCGAACTGCTTTGTAATATATCTCTCATACTGCTTTACTCTGTTTTCCTCTCCAGCTTTTTCAAATCATCATTGTTGCCTATTACTATGAATATATCTCCTTCCTTGATTTCGTTGTCAGCCTTTGGAGATATGTTTATCCTGTCTTCATTAACATTCCTTACGGCAACTACAGTAACACCGAATTTTGCTCTAAGGTTAAGGTCCCTGAGGTTCTTTCCTATCCAGCTTTTCAGCGCTGCATACTCTATAATGCTGTGCTCCGGTGACAGCTCAATATATTCAAGTATATTTGTAGCAATAAGATTGTGTGCTACTCTTTCCCCCATGTCCCTTTCAGGGAATACTACCCTGTCTGCGCCGATTTTCAGCAGCACCTTGGCGTGTATCTCATCCTTTGCTTTTGCTACAACATACCCTACTCCAAGTTCTTTCAGCATCATAGTTATCATAATGCTTGACTGTATATCGGAGCTTATAGAAACAACCCCGACGTCAAAGTTTCTTACGCCCAGTGATTTTAACACGCTTTCATCAGAGGCGTCAGCGGTAACTGCGTGGGTAACTTTATCCGATATCTTTTGAATTGCTTCCTCGTTAGTGTCTATTGCAAGAACTTCATGTCCCAACTCGTACAAGCGTTCTGCCACGGCTTTCCCAAATCTTCCTATTCCAATCACTATAAACTGCTTCATTTCAATTCCCCTTTCACTTATCCCACCATAATTCTGTCTTCCGGATACTTCAAATTGCCGTTATTTCTGTTGGCCTTCTTGGCAAAAGCAAGCACAAGAGACAATGGACCGACTCTGCCTGCAAACATGGTAATACTGATTATGATTTTCCCTATCCAGCTCAAGTTTGTCGTGTAATTCAGCGTCAAGCCTACGGTACCGAAGGCAGAGGTTGTTTCAAATAATAGCGTCATAAAATCCGCATCTTCAGTTATTGAAAGTATCATGGTAACAAACACTACAAGGCACAAGCTTATCAGCGCTACAGACATAGCCCTGTAAACCAGGTACTTGGGAAAATGCCTTTCAAATACCTCAGGATCGTCTTTGCCTTTTACAACCGCTATTACAGTAAGAGCAAGAATAGCAGCAGTAGCGGTTTTTATACCTCCGGCTGTAGACCCCGGTGAGCCGCCAATAAACATAAGTATAATAGTCATAAATTTTGTCGGCGTAGTAAGTGCCCCCATATCAAGAGTATTGTAACCGGCCGTTCTCGGTGTTACTGAATGAAAAAATGATGCCAGTATTTTCCCGGAAAGAGGCAGGTCTTTTATAGTATCCGGATTGTTTATTTCCATAGCAAATATGAAAACCGCGCCGGTTGCTATAAGAAATATTGTCGTGGTCAAAACGACCTTGCTGTGCAGTGAAATATTCTTCAGGTTTCTCTCTTTAAAAGCATGATATATATCCATCCATACAGAGAAACCCAAGCCGCCGATAATAATAAGCAGCATTGCATTTATATTTATTATGTAGTTGTTTACATAGGGTGTAAAGCTTCTAAACTCTCCAATCAGGTCGAAACCTGCATTGCAGAAAGCCGTTACTGCATGGAACATTCCGAAGGCAATGCCTTTTTTTAATCCGTAATCCGGCACAAATACCAGCGAAAACATTACAGCACCTACAAGCTCAATAGCAAGGGTAGCATAAATAATATTCCTTGTCAGCCTCACCAGCCCCTCCAGGTCAAACTGATTCAGTGATTCCTGTATCAGCAGTCTTTCCTTCAGTGTGATCCTTCTTCCAAGTAAAAGCGCAAACAACGTAGACAGGGTCATTATTCCCAAGCCCCCGATTTGTATGAGCAACGCTATTACAACCTGCCCGAATACAGTCCAGTGTGTACCGGTATCAACAACAACCAACCCTGTAACACATACTGAAGAAGTAGCAGTAAAAAGGGCATTTATAAAGCCAACCGGCTGACCGTCTCTCGATGCAACAGGAAGGTTCAGAAGAAACGCGCCAAAAAATATAAGGAGCGCAAAGCCTGTTACAATTATTTGCGTTGGGGTTATTTTTAGTCTTTTTCTGAGTACGTTTAGTTCAATTATGTCAATCACCTCAAAAATAAATATTCATGCACTGTTAAATATTAACTATATTATTATAACATCACGCTGTGTTTTACAAAAACCTTTAAAATTATCATTAATCTCAAGGCCTAGTGCTTTTAGACTGCTTTTTGAATCTGTCAGATGCTTCTGCCCGCTAGCCTTAATTATCTCCTCTAAGCCTAATTTTACATACGATTATATTTACAGGCTTTGCATATTACACTTAATTTCTGCAAAAAAGCAGAAATATATTATATAAGAAAGGCTTTTATCGAAGAATTTTAACGACCAAGGAAGCCTTTCTTGAAACTCGCTTACGGAGCGTGCAAATTAAGGTGGAATATACGCTCCTACTCGTTATAAGAAAGGCTTTTATCGAAGAATTTTAACGACCAAGGAAGCCTTTCTTGAAACTCGCTTACGGAGCGTGCAAATTAAGGTGGAATATACGCTCCTACTCGTTACAAAAAAAAAGACCTTTGAATAGGCCTTTTTGTATATAAGTAAAAACTATGCGTTTAATTTCTCTTTAGCTGTATCAACAAGCTTCGAAAATGCTGCTGCATCATTTATAGCCAGTTCAGAAAGCATCTTCCTGTTTATCTCAATGCCTGAAAGCTTGAGTCCGTTTATAAGCTTGCTGTAGGATATGCCGTTCATTCTTGCTGCTGCATTTATTCTGGCAATCCAAAGCTTCCTGTAGTCTCTTTTCTTAAGCTTTCTTCCTATATATGCGAATCTTAAAGCCCTTATAACCGTTTCGTTTGCTATTCTATATTTTTTACTTCTGGCTCCGACATAACCCTTAGCCAGTTTCATTATTTTTCTACGCTTTTTATGAGCATTAACCGCTCTTTTCACTCTTGCCATTTTCTGCTACCTCCCAAATATTATTTATATGGTAATAACTTTCTTATCATTTTTGCTTCAGTTGCAGTTGTATATGCGCCCTTTCTCAATTGTCTAACTCGCTTTGTAGTCTTGCCGGTTTTTAAATGGTGGTTCCTAAATGCACATTTCCTTTTTACTTTTCCTGTTTTAGTAAAACTGAATCTTTTTGCTGATGCTCTGTGGGTCTTCTGTTTAGGCATTAAAAATCCTCTCCTTCTGTACCATTCATATTTTGAATTATTGAAATATCTTCTTGCTTTTACAGACTACTGCTTCGGTGCCAAAACCATTGTCATATTCTTGCCTTCAAGTTTAGCAGGCTTTTCAACTACGCAGTCGTCCTTAACAATATCATAAAATCTTCCTAGGGCCTTTTCTCCAAAGGCAACATGATCCACTTCTCTGCCTCTGAATCTGATTGTAACTTTAACCTTGTCTCCATCCTGCAAGAACTTCTGTGCATTTTTTGCCTTAAAATTCAAGTCATGATCCTCAATAGTAGGTGAGAAACGAATTTCCTTGATGTTAATTATCTTCTGATTTTTTCTGGCTTCCTTCTCTTTCTTACTTTGTTCAAACCTGAATTTGCCGTAATCCATAATTCTGCATACCGGCGGCTTCGCTTGTGGTGCAATTTTAACAAGATCAAGCTGTCTTTCATTTGCTAATTCCAAGGCCTGTCTGGAAGACATTATTCCAAGCTGTTCTCCATTTGCATCGATGATTCTTAGTTCTCTGTCCCTAATCTCCTCATTAATCTGTAAGTCTTTGTTACTTATAACCTTTCACCTCCATTAAAAATAAAAAAGCAGGTAGAAATATCCACCTGCCCATAATAACCATGCTTTTGGACTTTAACCTTACTGACTGTGTCGTAAGGTGAGAAGTGGAACTTCTTCTTAAACCTTTAAAAGCTTACAATAATATATTAAGTTGTTATCATCTATTGACTTTTACATAATACCATTATGCATAAATGTTGTCAAGAATTTTTTAGTTGCGTGTTTCGCGTTACGCGTTTCGAGACCGGAGAATGCCTTCGAAGAATTACCCTGACATCCACGCGTAACCCGCAACTCGTAACTCGTAACCATACCCTAAAGGAATACCTACTTTACTAACTCATATATCGCTTCTGCATATATTTTCGCGCTTTTTATCAAATCCTCAACTTCTATATACTCAT
>CAZUGK010000056.1:10587-24287 GCA_964619815.1 uncultured Clostridiaceae bacterium
GATGAGCTGTTTCTTCTTTCCCGGGGAACAATGGCCCGAAAGCCACAGCGTTCTTTATAGCCCTGGCATAAGTGCCTCCCCCAATAGATATAAGCTCTGCCTTCTGCCCTGTTACATCCTCATACACCTTTTGCAGAACCTTTATCATGAAGTTGTCTGCAGGAACATACAGAGGATCCTTTTCATCCCCCTCAGCAAGCTTTATGCCTGAAGCTGAAATTTTCTCCTTGATTATATCATATACATCGTTCCTTGTCTTGGTTACAGGGTATCTGATATTTATTCCAATATCGCCCTTCTCTTCACTTATATCAATTGTCCCAAGATTGAACACCAGCTTGCCTGATACCTCATCACTCATTGCAATCCCAAAGGAGCCGCCGTCTGTTTCCATTCCAATGTGCTCATCAATGAAATTTATGTAGGATGTCTGCTCTGATACGCAAAGAGGAAGCTTGCAAAGGCAGGAAATAAGCTGCGAAATCGCATTTATCCCTTTATCAGGTGTGCTTCCGTGAGCAGATAGCCCATAGGATTTTATTATGCACTTACTGTCGGCTATTATAAGCTCAAGCTTGGCGCCCAGCTCATCCTTCATGTATTCTACTGTCTTTTGGACTCTTTCAGTAAAATCCTTCTTCATCTCAAGCTCGCATTCACAGTAGTCCGGAACCATGTTGACCTTGTTTCCTCCCTGTATGCGCTTTATTCTTATGCCGCCGCAGCAGGACTCTTCATTCCTTTTAAACTCCTTCTGCAGGTTGAATATTAGTATTCCCATTTCACTGTTGATTATCGGAAAATCTGCATCAGGAGAAAAGCCGCAAACAGGCATTTCAGCATGCTTGAAATAATGCTTCATGCAATTCCAGCGGCCGCTTTCCTCATCACAGCCTATTATTATTCTTACTCTTCTTCTGAACTTTACTCCTGAATCCATTACTGCCTTGAGACCATATATAACTGCTGCCGCAGGACCTTTATCATCGCTTGTGCCTCTTCCGTAAATCCTCCCGTCAACAACTACTGCACTATATGGTTCATGCAGCCAGCCCGAGCCTTCAGGAACAACATCAACATGAACGAGTATCCCAACTATTTCATCACCCTCGCCATATTCGGCATGTCCTGCAAAGCCATCGAAGTTTTCTGTCCTGAAGCCTAAATTATTGCATATTTCCAGTGTTTTAGCAAGACATGCCCTTATCTCTGCTCCAAAGGGCGCGCCAGGCTCCGGCGCCCTTTCGATGCTTTTTATTCTGACAAGCTCTTGAGTGGTCTTTATTATGTCGTTCTCCATTGACTCAACAATTTTATCAAATCTCATTAAGCACATTCCTCCCAGCTTTATGCCTAGCTTTCTGATTTATCCTGAGGAAAAATTAAACTCTATGATTGCTCATTACCAAACGTTCCTGGTCCTTTTCCCTATGTCTGTTCCATGTATGCAGAACCAGTGAAGCCGCAACTACTGTATATGAAATGAACGTTCTTGAGTACTCGCCGATAACAGCTGAGCCTAAAAGGTTGTTTGCTGCCAGAGGCATAACTATGAACATCAGATGGAAAAGTGCAGTACCAATGAAAACATTGGGTATGCTGGCTTTGTTCACTGTTGCACCGCCGACAAGAAGAGCAGCAGCTGCATAGAGTGCCAGTGAATCAGTTCCTGCATAAGTACTCAATGTACCGATATTCTGTATGGATATCAGCTGTCCAAAGCCGGCTAAAGTAGTTGACACTATCATTGCTATTATACGAGTTTTATCTACATTTATACCTGCAGTCGCAGAAACTCCCATATCCTGTCCAATGGCTCTCATTTCCTGTCCCATCTTGGTTCTTCTAAACCATACTGTCAAAGCACAAAGCACCCCGATGATCACAAATGAGAATATAGGAATGTGTATCCCACCTATTTTTATCGGGAAACCTAACAGGTTATCGAAAAAGAAATCGAAGGCGCCTTTTGTCCCAGTAAGCTGTATAGCATTTCTTACTCCGAAGCCCTTTGACAAAAGAAGCAGGTTATTAGGGTCACGTATAGGAATTACAGTTCCCATACAGATTATTACTACGAATTGATATATCCCTGTCATAAAGAAGCCTAGTATAAAGGAAGTGATCATTTCACGTCCTTTTGCCCTGTTTAGTATTGCACCTGCAATATATCCCAGCAGGATACTTATAGGCATTGAAAGCGCCATTGCGAGAAACATACCGGCTACGCCCGGAATTTCCCAGCTTGTTACCAATATCAATGCGATCTGGCCCGAAAACGCACCTAAAGCCAGTCCGAAGTTTATACCCATACCTGCCATAACCGGAAGCAGTAATGCCAATACCAGGAATGAATCTCTGCCTAGTCTGGTCACTACTTCCTGTACGAGGTATTGTCCTGTATATTTTGAAAACGGTATAGCAACTCCACTAATTAAAAGAAATAGTATAATTACTATATTCCTTGCTAAAAAATCACGAATCTTCGTTTTCCTATCTGCCATACTCTATCTCTCCTTCCTTGTGAGGGCATATAGAATCATGCCGTTTGACACAAGTAGTCTGACAACATCCGCAATATCCAGTTTTATGGTACTGTTTATTACGACAGGCGCCAGGTATAATATACCGAAGGATAGGAATCCCCCAATTATTACATTCTTAATTGATGCCTTGTTAATTGCTGCACCGCCTATAAGTATTGCAGCAATAGTAGAAAAGGTATGATTTGACGGAGCTGTGTACAATTGTATGAAGCCGAAGCTTTGTTCATATACTACAATACCAATAGCTGCTATAGCAGTAGATAAAACTACTGAAAGGGTACGTATCCTATCTACATCGATGCCTGCTGCTCTCGCATACTCAGGATTTGATCCGACAGCAGTCATTGCAGTACCGGTCTTTGTTTTGAAAAATCCCCAAACGAGGAAACACATTAATGCGAAGAACAGGAACATTCCTGTCTGAAACTTGAAATAAGGTCCTATCTTTATAGCTAAAACATCACTTAGCACATTCATCCAGTATATATCAAGATTTATTGTCTGACGCATTCCGTTACCACCGTAGCCAAGAATAAGATGCGGGTTTGTAAATGGCAATATAACCCAGATTATACTCATAAACGCTACTGCAGCAAAACCAACATATGTAGCAATCATCATTTCGTCGCCCTTTACCATGTTTAAGAGCTTCCCATATAAATATCCTATTATGACTCCTGCAATGACTCCAATCAGCATTGCTACAAATATACCTGCAAACCCCTTCAGCCCAAATTCCAGACTAACTACGGCTCCAAAAGTTCCGGCTATTACGCCTAATGGAAGTCCGAAATTCAATCCGCAGCCTGATTGTATCATAGGTATCAGTGACAATATCAGAACGGAATACATTCCAAACCTCGTTATCATATCACTAAGTGTCAAGTCCAGCCTTAGGCCTGCAAAAGGTGTTATTATGAGCAGCAGCAGTAAGAATGCTGCAATAATGAACCTGGCCATTCCTACTTTATTAATAAAATTCTGCAAACTAGCCATTGTTATTCACCTTCCTTTCATCAAGCTTTATATTCGCCATCAGAAGTCCGAAGTTTGCGGATGGTTCAGCAGCATCCAGAGTCCCTGATACTTTCCCTTCACTGACAATTGCAATTCTGTCGCAGATTGAACGTAATTCCTCAAGCTCAGAGGATATCATGACTATTGTAGTCTTGTTTTCTTTGTTGTACTTCTTAAGTGCCTCAAGAACTAGTGATTTTGCTCCTATATCAATACCTCTTGTTGGTTCGGATACGAAAAGCAGCTCAGGTGCCAGATCAAATGCTTTTGCAAGGCATACCTTTTGCTGGTTTCCGCCTGAAAGTTCTTTTACTTTCTGATTTTCACTTGTACACCGTATCTCAAGCTGCTTTATATATTCCTTTGCAGATGCTTTCATTTCGTTTTCATCACGAAGCAAAAACATTCCTCCGAGAAGCTTCTTTAAGTATTTATCATGTACCTGCATTGAAGCAAATGCTATATTCCAATATATTGGCTCATCCAGCAAAAGGCCGACTCCCCGGCGGTCTTCTGAAACAAAGGCAATTTTTGCATCCAGTGACTTTTTGGGTACGTTAAGCGGTAGTTCCTTTCCATTATATATAACTTTTCCTCCCGCCGGAAACAGTCCCATTATTCCATTAGGAAAACCAAGTTTTCCCTGTCCTGCAAGCCCGCCTATACCAAGGATCTCTCCTCTTCTGACATTTAAGCTGATATCGTGAACATACTCACCTGGCATGTCTACCCAAAGATTTTGTATTTCCATGATTATATCATCATCGTTATCGGCCGCTTTTACCCTATGCTGTTTTTCGCCGCCCATACCTCTTCCAACCATCCATTCGGCTATCTGGATTATAGAAACATCCTTCGCAGGTATGTCTTTTACTATTTCGCCGTCTCGTAATACAATAATAGAATCACATACCTGGATTATTTCCTGCAAACGGTGAGATATGAAAATAATTGATATTCCTTTCTCAGCCAGTTTTTTCATGGCACTAATCAGAATCTCTGCTTCAGTCTCTGTCAAAACTGCTGTAGGTTCATCCAGAACAAGCAGTTTTACATTATTCCTATCTATTTCACGGGCAATTTCCAAAAATTGCTTATGACCGACAGGCATCTCAGATACCAACATATCTGGAGGTATATTAACTCCCAGGGTATTAATTGCATCTTCTGCATTTCTTTTCATCAATGGCCTGTCAAGTGTGCTAAGCTTCTTCCCAAATATTTTCGAAATAATACTATCCTTTACCAATTCCCTATTAAGCATTATATTCTCTGTGCTTGTAAACCCAGGTATAAGTGAAAACTCCTGGTGTACCATTCCGATACCTGCATTCAGGGCATCCATAGGATTCTGAAAATTTATCTCAGCTCCGTCTAGGTATATCTTACCTTCATAGCCACCGGTTTCTTTTATGTCATTCATTCCAAACAGTATCTTCATCATGGTGGATTTACCGGCACCATTTTCACCAACCAAGCCTAGAATCTTACCCTTTTCAAGCTTAAACGATACATCTTTGAGAACACGATTACCATAGAATTCTTTGCCTACGTTTTCAAAACGTAATAATACGTCGTCCAGCGACAATTGCTCCACCCCTTCCAAACTGAAAACCATGTCTTTCCTGTTTTCTAATCCTTTAACTTATCTATTAAGGGTATAGAATTCAATTATCCCCTCTAAAGTATAGAGGGGATAATTGGAACTCTCTTTAGGATATATTACTTTATATTCAAATACTTTTCCGGTACTGGTGTGTTTGTTGATCCAGTATAACCTTTGCCAAAGATATATGTGTCTTCAAGAACAAGCAGGTAATTCTTCTTAACTTCGCCTGTCTTTACATCTTTATAGTTTGTAGTAATCCAGTTTCCGCCTGGTGTAAGTGTATTAAAGGCTTCTATAAGAGCTTTAGTATCATCTATCTTTGCATTACCGTCTATAACGCTCTTGGCAAATTCGCCAAGTGCTGCGGAATTACAGTAACTGAATGAGAAAGGAGCTACTGCAACTCTTCCTCCATCACCCTTTGCTACAACAGCCTCTTCAATTCTCTTTGTGATTGCAGGGAAATCTCCTGCAACGTCTTTGAGGTCAAGGCTAAGTGCTGCCGGGAATCCTATTAATGGAGTAGGTGTATCATTTTCCCCATAGATGGCTCCATTATCTATTACTTGCTTTATCAATGGCTCTGATAATCCATCGTTAGTTGTAAAGAAAGCTGTATCCTTTCCATACTTTGCTATAAGTCCAGGCATCATCTGAAGCAATTGAGCCTGTGCACCTGCAAGGCCTATATCTGTAGCTGGGTCTGGAGCTGTTTCAAAAGCAAAATTGATTCCTAAGTCCTTCGCAGCTTCTTCCATTATAGCTCTTCTTCTTGCAAGAAGTTCTACGCTCATATGACGCGGGAAGGAAATATGAACAAAGTTCTTGGCTCCCATGTCCTTTGCATTCTTAATCATGTAATATCCACGGGAAATATTATCTACGTCTGAGATTAAATCTGCAGCTTGTGATATAACATTAGGGTCTTCCTGTGGCATACCAACTAACAATAAAATGTCAGGTCTTTTTGCTCTGATCTGCTGGAAAGCAGGAGCTGTTCCGCCAACACCCTGGTTAACTATTACAGCCTTCATCAACGGGTCATCAGCAAGGCCGGCAATAACAGATATTGTAGTCTCAAGTTCTGATGCAAAATTGTCAGGGTATGTAACATGCTTTATCATACCACCATCTTTAACATCACCGTATTTTTTAATAAGATATTCTGCACCTCTCGCTTCGTCTTCAGCCTGTGAATAAGTACCTGTAACAATACCGATGTGGTACTTCGCACCTTCCGGCTGAGCAGCGGGTTGTTCTGTTCCTGCTGCAGGAGCTGCCGCAGGTTCTGCCGACTTAGCACATGCTACAAGACTAAGAACTGTAACAAGTACTAAAACTAAAGCTATTACCTTTTTCATTCTTTCCCCTCCATTTAATAATTTTATTATTAGACTGAAAAGCAATGCTTCCCAGTGGCTAATCTATAGAAATATGTATGTTCACAAGCAGTCACAAAATACTATTCACATTTATTCTACAGTTTTCAGTAAATTACGCTTTTTTTTATATAAACTGTTAGTTTCGTGAATTATCGGATTATTCCTGCTTTTATAACATTTTTCTCTGAAACTTTTTTTAGCGGAGTTTATACTTATTCTTAGGTCTGCCGATTTGTCCATAAATAGGAACGATTTCTATCATTTTTTCCTCTATAAGATACTGAATGTACCTATGCACCGTCTGATATGCAAGATTGAGACCACTGGTTATATCATCTATCGTAAGGCCTTCCCCACGGTCTTTCATATAATCACAAATAATGCTTAAGGTTGCAGGGCTTATTCCTTTGTCAATATATACCTGATGCTTTTCTTCAATATATTTCTGTTGTATCTCATTTATTCTAAGATTTATTTTTATGCGGGAAATCAAATCCGGTGATTTAATCGGCTTAATAGCAAAATCGGTTGCACCTGCTGCAATAAACTTTTCTGCAATCTCCTGCCTTTCGTCAACTGTAAGTACTAATATTGATACGGCATTATCCCACTGACGTATTTTTTTCACAGTTGTAAGTCCATCCCAATCCGGCATGTGGTAATCCACTATTGTAAGGTTTGGCTTGTGAATTTTGCACAGCTCATAGCCCTGCCTGCCATTTAACGCTGTAGCAGCATCCCAACCCCCGTTCAGGCATATCTCTTTGATTGTATAAAGTATATCTGCTTCATCGTCTATAATTACAATTTTGGGTATATTTATTTTTTTCAACTTCATCACCTCATATCTCGAAATCCATCTGTTTATGGAAAGTCTCATTGGAGCAGTCAAAGGATGGCAGAAAAATAGTTACAGTCGTACCGATATCCACCTGGCTTTGAATCTCTATTGTTCCTTCATTGCCCTCAATGATACTTTTTGCAAAAGGAAGTCCCAAACCCGATGTATTATTTGTTGAATAACCTACCTCCCATATTCGCTGGAGCTCTGACTCCTTAATACCAATGCCATTGTCCTTTACAATGATATTGATTCCTCTTCCAACCGATTTTACCTCGAAATTTATCAATCTATACGAATGCACGCAGCGCACATTGATGGCATTTTCGAGTATATTGATAACCGCTCTTGCAACAAGTATTTTATTCACGTATATATCCGGAAGCTCCTCTTTTATATTGATAGAAAATTTTATCTTTTCATCTTCCAAAGGTAGCTGTGCCCTAATATAACTTATCAATTCAACTGTTTTCAGCTTCTGGCGTGAATCCTCATAAAGAAAGCTGGAAATCATATCGCTCATTTTCGTTACGGAATTTTCTATACGCTCGCTGTACTCCTCCAATTTCTCACGTCCGTTTGCGGAAAGCAGTAAGGAGTTCAAGCCTCGAATTGTTACCAAAGGTGTCTTTAAATCATGCGCCATAGACTTTACCTCTTGGTATACCCTGTTCTCCATTGCTTTTGCTCTCATATTCCTTATTTCATTTTCTTTTTCATAATTTTCTCTCACCATCTGAATATTTCTGGAGTAGCTTATAAATAGGGTAGCTGTGATAAAAGGCGATATGATAAAAGGCAGAAAAAACGCAAATCCGGAGAAGTTAAGAACAGCAGCGGCATTCAGATACACACCCGCAATTTTAATGCTGTAAGGAATATCACTTTGTCCGAACCGGTATGATGAAAAAAATGGCATGATGTTAAGCCAGTGGAAAGCGAAAAAAACCTGTATGGAAACAACAAAAACCTGAATAAAGCTGTTAGTCTCACCAAACAATTTTTCAAACAGAAATAGTGTAATCATAAGGGCCAATATTGTTGATACGGGTTCCCAAGGCATTTCAAATACCAGAGAGTTTGTCCAGTGCAGAAAAATAATTATTATTAATGATACAAGAAGTTTGTTAAAGAGATCTAACCAGCTATTCAGCTTGGAATAGTAAATAACAAGCATGGTTCCCATAAAAATAAATGTGCTTTGAACTGCATAGAGAGCACTAACCGTAGCCGATGCCAGGATAAGATGTCCGCTGTCTCCCGTATTGATAGCTTCTCGGATTTTTTCAACTATACCAAACCAAATGGACTGCGAAATAACAGGAAAAAAAAAGCCGAGACTTATAAGTAAAATTCCTCCGGCCATTAATACACTGGAATGCTTTATCTCATTTATTTTAATCTCGCCTGTTGTCATATTAAGACCTCTTTCATTTCCTCGCTTGCATAGCATTATCAGCGGAAAGCTGAAGCGAAAGGCTCGGAAATATCGTTTACACCGTTTACAAGTGTCAAAGGTATATCTCCTTCCTTTGCCAGTTCTGATAGAACACCTTCATAACTCGACCCCCGAAGTCCTATCAGATAGTCGGCATTTTTGCCTATGATTCTTAGAAGCTCTTCGGTTTTATTGACATGCTGCTGCTCTCCGCCAATGACAATTGTCATAACTGTCATTTCACTTTCCTTTGCCATTTCAACAAGCTTCTCAATACGTGTTTTTTCTTCTTCGTAGCTTATGTTCTGAAGCTTCATGCCCAAAGAACTGTAACCCACAACAAACACTATTGTTTTGATATCCTTCAAATCCACAGCTTTTACCTGTGGCATGAAGAAGCTCCTGATCATTAATTGGTTTGAGATGTCCCGAAGGATATATGTATCGGTGCTTTGCCCTGCAGAAGTAATGACAACCGGTGCTTTCGCTACCGGGCGAGGCAGGCCTGGAAGTATGAATATTTTAGATTCATTTCTGTCCGCAAAGGGCATATTTGTAAGAATTAGTAAAATGATAAGAGTTGGCAGGAATACTGCTCTGAAAATCTTTTGTTTCATATTTTTGTAGCCTTCACCCTTTCATTATTCTATGTCAATATCAACGTTCTCCAAAGACTCAACACCTGTCATATGAGGTGCATATCCCTTGACCGACAGGCGCGACGCCAATACCGGCATCGTATGTACTAACGGAACTGAAGGCGCATCATAATTCACAATTTCCTGCAGGCTTCTATACAGGCTTCTCCTGAAAACCATGTTCGTGGTTTGCCTTGCTTGAGCCAACAGTTGGTCTGCTACTTTGCTCCTATAGAAGGAATAGTTGCCTCCCAGTCCTCGCTTGGCATTCTCAGAGGCCAACATAGTATATAGGAAGTTGTCGGGATCCATATAGTCTCCAGTCCAACCAATCAGTGCTATCTCATGTTCTCCGTTGTTCACCCTCTCCAAGTATTCGTTCCAGTTGAATACCCTTATTTCCGCATCGATATTTACCTTTTTCAGGTTCTCTTTTATGAACTGCGCTGCCTGCAAAGGCTTTGGAAAATAGTCCCTCGCACCGTCCATAACCCATAGCGTCGTTTTGAAGCCATTTGGGAACCCTGCTTCTGCCAAAAGCTGCCTGGATTTTTCAGGATCATACTCATAAGACTTCAGACTTTCATTATAGCCCCAAAGTGATGGCGGTATATATGTTGTTGCGGGCTTGGCCAAGTTATCAAATACTTCCTCTATGAGTTTATCCTTGTCTATGGCATAGTTGATGGCAATTCTTATTTCACGCCTGTTAAAAGGAGGCTTTTCATTATTCATTGCCATATAGCCGACATTGAAGCTAGGCCTCAGATACCAGTACAAATTGGGATCATATTTGATATCATCCATATCTTCAGGACTCAGGTAATCAGCAATATGAATCGAACCTTGCCTTAGCTCCTCCAATCTGTCTTTACTTGAAGGGATAACCCTGAATTCCACCTCGTCGACTTTTGCGGTACCGTTCCAGTATTTGTCGTTGCGCAGCAGTATAATGCTTTTGTTGCGCTCCCAGCTGCCGAAAACAAAGGGACCGGTTCCCACCGGATGCTCGCCCAGCTCAGCTCCATACTTCTTTATAGCCTCAGGACTTGCTATACCGAATACAGGCATTGCCAATGCATTTAAAAAGGGTGCATACGGCTTGTTCAGCCTTATTTCCAGTGAATAATCGGAAAGTGCAGTCACACTCTTTACAAATCCGGGGAAACCGCCGAAAATATAGTTCCAATAACTGAATGAGCCATTATGGTATGGATTATCTGCATTCATCCAGCGCTCAAAATTAAAGGCCACTGAGTGTGCATTGAAAACAGTGTTATCATGAAATCTCACACCCTGTCTAAGCTTAAACACCCAGGTCAATCCGTCCTCGCTGGATTTCCAGCTTTCAGCAAGGCAAGGTACAATCTGTTCTCCGTCCTTTTCGTACTTAACCAGGGTTTCCAATATATTGACCGTCACCTTAAAGGAACCCAGATCTGTCGTACAGGCCGGGTCCAGGGTGACTGAATCGTTGGCACGTCCTATCACAAGCTTTTTCCCTGTATCGTAATTCCTGGCGGAATTGACATGGCGCCCCCCACTGTCGGGCGTTTCTTTGAAGGATCCGAACAGGATATAGGCAATAGCAGCTATTGCAAGAAGTATCATATAGGTTCTGTTAGCCTTGTCCATATCCTCACCCCCATAAATAAACGCCAACGGTTATCTCCAACAAAATATGCCAGGTTTTCCTATGCATGTCCATCAATATGATTGTAGCCTAAAATACAGGAAAAATCAAAGTATTTGGAAAAATGAAAGGCAGGTAATGATTACAGCTTAATAAGCTTTACCTGCCTTCTTTAATAATTGCTCTTACCTACTTACCTTGTTCTTTATTTCTTCTGTTATCTGAGTAAGGAAATCCTCGAACTTCATTACTCCCTTGTCTCCGCCTTTCCTGTCTCTTACCGATACAGCCCCTGCTTCCATTTCCTTATCACCGACAACTAGCATATAAGGAACCTTCTGAAGCTGAGCTTCCCTTATCTTGTAGCCTACCTTTTCACTTCTGAGGTCTGCCTCTGCACGAATATCAAGCTCTTCAAGCCTTTGGCTCAGCTTTTCGGCATAATCCTTCTGCTTTTCAGATATCGGAAGTATCACTACTTGCACAGGAGCAAGCCATACCGGGAAAGCACCGGCGTAATGTTCTATAAGTATCCCGATAAATCTTTCGATACTACCGAATATTGTTCTGTGAACCATTACAGGTCTGTGTTTTTCACTGTCAGCTCCTACATAAGTCAGGTTAAACTTCTCAGGCATCTGGAAGTCCAACTGTATAGTTCCGCACTGCCAAGTACGCCCAATGCAATCCTCCAGATGGAAATCTATCTTAGGACCATAGAAGGCCCCATCCCCTTCATTTATCTTGTACTGTAAACCTGCAGCCTCCAATGCATCCCTTAATGATTCAGTAGCATGCTCCCAATCTTCATCACTGCCCATTGAGTTTTCCGGTCTGGTTGAAAGTTCAACTCTATACTTGAAGCCAAACAGCTTGTAAACATAGTCTGTCAGCTTTATTACACCCAATACCTCTTCTTTTATCTGCTCAGGTGTCATAAATATATGAGCATCATCCTGGGTAAAATTCCTTACGCGCATCAATCCATGAAGCGCACCGGAAAGCTCATGCCTATGAACCAGGCCCAGTTCTCCCATTCTTAGAGGCAGATCCCTGTAACTGTACATGGAGTTCTTGTACACCAGGATGCCACCAGGGCAATTCATCGGCTTTATTGCATAATTCTTTTCATCAATTGTAGTAAAATACATGTTTTCTTTATAATGATCCCAATGGCCTGACTGATGCCACAATTCTTCATTCAGTATTATCGGGGTCTTTATTTCTTTATAGCCGTTTTTCCTGTGTATGCTTCTCCAGAAGTTTTCCAGCTCATTTCTCACTACCATTCCTTTTGGATGGAAGAACGGAAAACCAGGTCCTTCTTCATGAAGGCTGAACAAGTCAAGCTCTTTTCCAAGCTTCCTATGATCTCTTCTCTTTGCTTCCTCAAGCATATTCAGGTATTCTTCCAGCTGGCTTTTCTTTACGAAAGCCGTGCCATATATTCTCTGGAGCATCTTGTTTTTCTCGCTGCCTCTCCAATAAGCTCCTGCAACGCTTAAAAGCTTAATCGCCTTGGCTTTCCCTGTAGATGGCGCGTGAGGTCCTGCACACAAATCAACAAAGTCTCCCTGCCTGTAGAAGGAAATTACTTCATCTTCAGGAAGGTCATTAATAAGCTCAACCTTATAGCTTTCACCAAGCTTGCTCATCATGTCAATGGCTTTATCCCTTGGAAGTTCAAATCTTTCAAGCCTCAAATCCTCTTTTGCGATTTTCTCCATTTCTTTTTCCAAGGCTGCAAGATCTTCGTCAGAGAAAGGCTTATCCGAATCAAAGTCATAGTAAAAACCTGTGTCAATAGCCGGGCCTATAGCGAGCTTTACCTCAGGATAAAGTCTTTTGACGGCTTGTGCCAGTATATGTGAAGATGTATGCCTTAATGCCCATTTTCCTTCATCGTCGTCAAAGGTTAGGACTTCAAGACTGCAATCCTCAGCTACAGGCGTGCTTAAGTCAACGACTTTGCCGTTTATTTTTGCGGCTAAGGCAGCTTTTAAAAGTCCGCTTCCTATGGAAGCAACAATTTCTTCTACAGTAGTACCCTTCTGATACTCTTTTACCGAACCATCTTTTAATGTTACTTTAATCATAATTATACCTCCTTTGAATTTGAACAAAAAAACAAAAACTCCCGCCCCTGAAAGGGGCGAGAGATATTCCCGCGGTTCCACCCTGCTTTGGACTCTGGATTATAACGTAATCAACGACCTGGCGTACTAAAGCCGAAGCTCCTTCAGCCTGCTGCTCCGAGGTGGTTTTCAAACAGATTTTCAAGGAATGCTCCCAGCCATCGGCACTCCCTCTCTTGTGAAAGCAACTGCTCTACTCGTCCTCATCACTGCAATTAAACATTATTATTACCATAAAATTATACATTATTCCTAATGTCAAGTCAATTATATAATTCTTACTATTATAGCCTGGAGCAATCCTATTATCCCTCCAAGAACTCCGCCGATCAGTTCAATATATTTCAGCTCCCTGGAAGCAAGGCTAAGTATCAGCTTCTCCATGTTCTCAAGCTCCAGATCGTTTATTTTCTCCTCTACCATATCACCTATGTTGATCTTATGTATGGTATTGTTGATTA
>CAZUGK010000057.1:0-18190 GCA_964619815.1 uncultured Clostridiaceae bacterium
GAGAATAGGACAGTCAGAAAAGCTAGAGAGAACGTAAGGAAATTAATACAGCTTGTGCCTCAGACAGCCAGAATCAGGACTGAATCAGGTGAGAAGGAAATAAAAATTGAAGAGGTACATATAGGAGATATCCTTTTGGTAAAGCCGGGAGAATCAATTCCGGTTGACGGTGTTATAATAAGCGGGCAAACCTCTATCAACCAGTCCATTATCTCCGGGGAATCCATGCCGGTTGATAAGACGACAGGAGACGAGGTCTATGTAGGAACAATAAACCAATTAGGTGTAATAGAGGTTAAAACAACCAAGATTGGCGAGGATACCTCCTTATCAAAGCTTATAAGACTTGTCAGGGAGTCCGAGCAGAAGAAAGCCCCCATTGAAAGAGTGTCGGACAAATGGGCTACCATCATTGTTCCGGCTGCACTTATCTTTTCCATTTTGACATTTCTGTTTACAAAAGATATTACACGGGCAGTTACAATACTGGTTGTATTCTGCCCATGTGCTTTGGTACTGGCGACTCCTACAGCAGTTATGGCAGGTATAGGCAATGCATCGAAAAAGGGCATTTTGATAAAAAGCGGAGAAGCATTAGAGGCGGTTGCAGGCATCAATTCCATTGTTTTTGACAAAACCGGGACCATTACCAAAGGTAAGCCGGAGGTTGCCGGAATAGCTTCATTCGATGAAAAATACTCACAGGAAGAAATTTTAAGGATTGCCGCAGTTGCGGAAAAATTCTCAGAGCATCCGATTGCCAGGACAATTACCAATAAAGCAAAAGAAAAAGGGCTGACCGTTAGCGATCCGGATGATTTTAAGGTTGTTCTTGGCCAGGGGGTTTCGGCTACTGTTGAAGCAAAGCCGGTACTGGTAGGAAATAAAAGGCTTATGAAAGAGCTGCACATAGAACTAAATGAGAGCATGATTGCTTCTATCAATTCAACTGAAAGCAGCGGCTGCACGGTTATGCTGGTAATACAGGCTGAAAAACCGATAGGGTACATTGCCGTAGCCGATCAATTGAAGCCGGAGTCAAAGGCAGCTGTAGAAAGTCTAAAAAAGCTGGATGTTGAAGATCTGCTGCTTGTGACAGGCGATAACAAAAATACTGCCGGTGCAATAGCCAAGCAAGCCGGGATTGAAAAGGTGTTTTCGGAACAACTGCCGGAAGGCAAGGTAAAAATCATTGAAGACATGAAAAACGACGGTAAAAGGATATGCATGGTTGGCGACGGCATCAATGATGCCCCTGCCCTTGCAGTATCAGATGTAGGTATATCCATGGGCGCATTGGGGTCGGACATTGCTATTGAGACAGCAGATATTGCATTAATGTCAGATGATATAAGCAAGCTTCCTGAACTGATTATATTGTCAAGAAAGGTTATAAGCAAGATAAAAGTTAATATTTTCATATCCATGTCCATAAACTTTGCAGCAATTTTCCTGGCTGCATTAGGCCTGATGGGGCCGGTGGTGGGTGCTTTGGTTCATAATGCCGGTTCTGTTCTGGTAGTGGCTAATTCTTCAACGCTAATAAGATACAAGTCTAACAAATAAAGTTGACCAACTTACTTAAATTATTCGGATTTATGAGATACATTTACTGACGGCATAAAACAGCACCTCATTTGGCTGAATTAAAAGATTTCAAAATCTGTCGTTTAATGGTATAATTTAGGCAGGATATAAATGTGAAAAAATTGGCAGGTGGAGCTTATGTATAAAATCAATACAGAGAACATAGGTGATGTGAAAAAGTACTTGTGGCATTACAGGAAGGACGATAAGGAGTACGGGCCTTTTACCTATGAGGATATTATAGAAAAGGTCAGGAACGGCGAAATAGGTCCTGAGGATTATGTATTGAAGTTCGGAAACAAGAAGTTTGTCAAAGCCTCTGAAGTACAAGGACTTTTCGACTCGGTCGTGCAGCCGGAGGAAAAGAAGGAAGAGCAGATGGAAACAACTGAAGAGCAGTCTGCCGTGAGCAAAGAGGATACTAAAGAGGAAACTGATGCAGTATTTGAGAATAAAACTGCTCATACACAGGCAAAGCCAAATCAAGAAGCTCCTGTCTCAAAAATAGCTATGGTTATTGCCGCAGCAGCGGGCTTGGTCCTGGCTGTCTGGATATTGACACGATTGTTATAAAGATTTACAAGCCTTGAAATATCAAGGCTTTAACTAATTATGGCAGGGGATATTCATTTTGAATGGATTAGAAATTAAGAGATCTCAGGTCTCTATAAATGAAAAGAAAAGTATCAATAGAAAAATAGTCTCCATGATTGTTCCCATTACGATAGAAAATATCCTTCAAATGGTTGCCGGCATAGTATCCATGGGAATGATAGGAAGAATAGATGCCCTGTCAATAAGTGCCCTGGGAATTGGGATGAGAATCACGCAGATAATCTGGGCTCTTTTTAAGGGAATTACGACAGGGGCAACGGTTTTTGTAGCTCAATACTACGGCGCAGGGGAAATCGGCAAAGTAAAGAATGTCATCAGGCAGACGCTGCTCTCCAGTATTATACTGGTGTTGATACTCCAGGCCATAGTATATACACAGGCTTCCAAGCTGCTGATGGTGTTCAATCCCGAAACTGAGCTCCTGGAGCTTGGCGCCGAGTACATGAGGATTGTTTCCTTCGGACTCCCCTTCCTGGCTGTAATGCTTATTATTGGGGGAGTACTGCAAGGAATGGGCAATGCAAAAACACCCATGTATATTACAATACTGATGAATGTAATCAATATAGTTGTAGGCTATGTTGTTATATTCGGAAAGCTTGGGATTACTCCCATGGGTGTAAGGGGTGCTGCCTTGGCGACAGCGGTTTCTCAGGCAGCAGCTGCAGTTATCGGACTATTTGTCATGTTCAACAGGAATGGGGTTCTTGGAGGTTTTCTGAATAAAAGGCTCCTGTCGGTTGACAGACACCAGATTGCAGATGTGTATAGAGTGGGAATGCCCACTGCAATGGAGTCTATATTCTGGCAGCTTGCTACAATAATACTGACAAGGGCTATCCTTACCTTCGGCGAGACGGCTTTTGCAGCTCATCAACTGGGATTGCAGGCAGAGTCAATATCCTACATGCCTGCTGCTGGCTTTGGAGTGGTGGCAACTGCCCTTGTAGGCCAGGCCCTTGGTTCAAAGGACAAACAGCTTGCCCATCTTTATCTGCGCCACATACTAAAGGGTGCTATTGGCCTGACTGCTTTGAGCGTTACGATAATGGTAGGCTTTCCAAAGTTTATGATGTCATTGTTGACAAATAATAGGGAGATAATAGAGTTAAGTGCAATATACCTGATGCTTATGGGCCTGGTGCAGTTTCCTCAGAATGCTTCCGGTGTACTTATCGGAGCTATGAGAGGAGCTGGATATACCAAGGTGCCCATGGTTGTGGCAGGAATAGGCTTATGGGTTATACGCGTGCCTCTCGCACTGCTTATGACCTACGTGTTTAAGCGGACTATAATAGCAATATGGGTAGTAATGTGTGTAGACTTGGTATTCAGGTTCTTTACATACTTATTCTACTACAAGAGCCGTAATATATATGAAAACCGCCTGGTGGCAGATGATAAACAAAATTAGGAGGGGTTAATATGAATCAGATTATTGAGTCGCTTTTAAGCAGGAAGTCTGTTAGAGCGTATGAGGACAGGACTATCCCGGAAGAGGCAAAGGAGCTTATTATAAAATCAGCCATGAGGGCCCCCACAGCAGGCAATCAGATGCTGTATTCGATAGTAGAGGTTGCTGATCAGAAGGCAAAGGAAATACTTGTGAAAACCTGTGACAACCAGCCTTTTATTGCCAAGGCTCCTCTTGTGCTGCTGTTTCTTGCCGACTATCAGCGCTGGTATGATTATTTTATAGCTTCAGGGGTGCCGGAGCTATGCAGGGTAAAAGGCGAAGAAATGAGAAAACCGGAGGAAGGGGACCTGTTTCTGGCATGCTGTGATGCGCTTATAGCTGCTCATACCTCAGTAGTAGCTGCAGAATCCATGGGGATAGGCACCTGTTATATAGGGGATATAATGGAGAACTACGAAAAGCATAAGGAATTGTTTGATTTGCCTCAGTATGTATTTCCCATTGCAATGGTATGCTTCGGATATCCTACTGAGCAGCAAAAGGAAAGGGAGCAGCCCGAAAGGTATAAAAAGGGATACATAGTATTCAAGGATAAGTACAGAAGGCTTGGTAAGGAAGAATTTGACGACATGTTCAAGAGCACAAATGACAGGCTGTTCGGAGGCAAAGGTTCTATAAACGGAGCAGAGAATTATGGACAGCACATGTACTTGAAAAAGTTCAGCAGTGATTTTTCCAGGGAAATGAGCAGGTCAGTAAGAGAAATATTGAAGAACTGGAAATAGGGCCGGAACAAAAGTGCAAGGAAAAAAACAGCTTAATCAGCTGTTTTTTTCCTTAGGTTGATTTTTTCGATATCGAATACTCTTAAAGAGCTCTTTATATTCTTTTCAACTGCCATTTGGCCATATTTGTCCACTTCATTCTTATCCTTGGGACCGTGACACAGTGAAGCGGCACCACCGATACAACCGTTAACGCAAGCCATACCCTCAATGAAATTTTCTTTAAGGCGGTTAAATTTAGCCAGCTTTAACGCCTTGTCACATTCAGCTATGCCGTCGCACACTGCAGGCCTGAAATCCAAATCAAGATTTTCACTTTCTATCGCATGCCTGATTGACTCAGTCAGGCCCCCTGTGCGGGCGAAAATCCTGCCGAAGAAGGAGGCATTGTCAAGGACAGCTTCCTCGCACTTCTCCAGGTCAATGCTCATCGCATCCAACATAGCGCATAATTCCTCAAAGGTTATCACATATTCCGTATCACCCCTAAGTTCGTCCCTCATTATTTCTGCTTTTTTGGCAGTGCAGGGTCCGATGAACACAATACGGGCCTTGTCATCCATGGACTTTATCAGCCTTGATACAGCAATCATCGGGGATACAGTATCAGATATATTATCCTTAAGTGTAGGGTAGAACTTTTCAATATAGCTTACAAAGGCAGGACAGCAGGAGCTTGTAACAAACCTTTTCTTGCTTACAGCTTCAGCAAGTTCTTTTGTCTCATGCAGAGCCACCATATCAGCACCAAGTGCAACTTCAACCACATCATGAAAGCCCATCTGCTTTATACCTTTAACCACCTGGCCTATGGTCGCATTTGCAAACTGGCTGGAGATTGATGGGGCAATTATTGCATAAAGCCTTATGTCTTTATCACTTTTGGCTTTTGCCAGCTCCTCAATGACATCAACAATAAAGGACTTGTCCGCAATGGCACCGAAGGGGCACTGGTAAGCGCAGGCACCGCATTGGATACATTTTTCATTGTTAATTACTGCCTTTTTATCATCATCGAAGCTGAGTGCATTAGTAGGACATGCCTTCTTGCAGGGGCGCATTACATCCGAAATAGCGTTGTATGGGCATACGGCCTTGCATTTTCCGCATTCTACACACTTATTGGGATTTATATATGCCCTGCCGCCCACGTGCTGTATTGCGCCTACAGGGCAGGCCTCTGAGCAGCGGTGTGCAAGACAGCCTCTGCAAGCCTCTGTAACGGTGAAACGGTAAATGGGACATTCATCACAAGCGATATCCATTACTTCAAGAATATTGGGATTATCAGCATGGCCTCCCATTGCGAGCTTTATTCTCTGTTCCATTATGGCGCGCTCCTTATGTATGCAGCACCTTATTCTCGGTTTTGGCCCGGGAGCAATTATTCTAGGCAGAGTGTGCAGCTTTTCTGAAAGCGTTCCCTCCAGGGCCAGCTCAGCGACTCCGCGCAGGACTTCATATTTTATCAATTGAACATCTGTTTCGAATTTTCTCATTTTCAATACCCCATAAATCAAATATATGTTAACTGAACTTTCTTGCCCAACCTATCCACAAGCTTTGCCAGTTCAGCAACTACTTTAAGCTTTATTCCCAAATTCATAGGAAACTCCGGATTTTGATATGCCGGATTCACTGCCTTGCCCACCCAAAGGTTAAGATGAGTGCAGTCTTCAATCAGGAGCTTTGCCAGCCGGGTGGCACCGTCCAGCTTGTCAAAGTCACAGCAGGCGTATCGCCTGGTGCCATTGCAGTATGCATTAATTTTATCAACGGTTTTCCGAAGGGTAAGAACTCCTTCGGTAACCAGGTCAAATCCCTTTATATGTGCGGTAGGAGGGACATCAGGATCAATAAAATCCATATTCGTCACTATATCTTCATTTAATTCCCGGGCAGCAATTTTTGCCGCAGTTCCCCCGCAGATTACCTTTTTGCCCTTGGCCTGTCTGAGTTTATTGATGACCCAGCTGTCATCTTCAGGGTTCAAAGGAGGCCCCGTGAACAAATCCACTTCTTCATTATGGCGGAGCTTTACCGTAACTACCGTGGTGTCATCCCCGGGTTTTCCGGCATAGAGGCCGCTGCATGCGTCAATAAGACTTTTAGAAATATTGGCTGCACACTTTTCAAACCTTGCCTGACGCTCCAGATACTCTTTAACATTACAGAACTGCCATCCAAGATTCAGGATTCCTCCTACTCCGGCATGAACTACACCATCGCTGACAACTGTGAGTGAATCCCCCTCGCAGAGCATGAAGGAGCTTTCCTTTACCACACGGTCGTTTATCAGAATTGCATCGTTCTTTATATCAGGTTGTTCTTTACCATCATGGCATAATATAATGGGAGGATTGTCATACTCAGCAACATATACCTGCCCATTCTCATGAATTTTTATTATTGTAAAGGTTGAGTAAGCAAGCTTACGCACACTGCATACCGGCAAGGTCTGCATGATGGTATCCACAGTCTCAAAAATGCTCACGCCTTCCTTCAACATAGTAGCAGCAATTTTGCAGGTAAGAGTAGAAAGGATGTTTGCCTTGACGCCGCTGCCCAAGCCATCTGAAATTACAATAATTACACTGTCCTCTGTGCGGACTATTTCAACCTTGTCTCCACAAAGCTCTTCCCCGTATTTATTTAAACTGTTATAGGCCACATCTATAAAATAACTCAATCCAGATCACCTGTTTCTCCGACAGCAATTTTCTTCAATTTGGTCAGTATTACTTTTGTTTCGGCAGTTGTTTCTCCTAAAAGTCCTGCAATTTCCTGAGCTACGCGCATTTGCTTGTTTATTACCTCTTGCGCTGCTTCCAGCGTATTAAGCTTCACTCTTGCAAGTTCTTCCTGATGCCTTTCATCCAGAGTTATATCCGCCATAATTGCCAATATATGATTCTGCTTCTCAAGGTAAACCAGGTTCATCATAAAAACCAGGCCATATTGAGGCAGCTTTATCTTCTGCTTATATATGTTCTGCTTCGTTGCAATAACACTTGCAAAGTCGGAATCGTCCATCAGGAGCCCAATCGGCTTGTCTTTGGCTTCCTGGGCACTTATATTGAACAGGCTCTCTGCCGTCGGGTTGAATTCCTTGACCTTTAAATCCTCATCTATGAGCATGATTATATTGGGTGACTGGTCAAAAATGACGTTTGTCAGGCTCTCCGCCTTGCTTCTCATATAAGGGAGGCACATATACATCTCCGCCATACCATCCAGTACTGCCTTTGCCTTCTCACGGCAGCTATTATAGCCGCAGGCTCCGCAGTTAAGTTCATCAGCAGGGGTAAGCTTTCCCATACCGGAGAGTACTTTTGCCAAATCGGCTTCGGTTGCAGGTGAGCCCTTTATGGTTTTGTCATAAAAAAACCTGGAGAAGTTTATCGAATCAAGAACAATACCTGTTTCAGAATATCCTGAAGCGGTAGTCTTTGTATCCTGTGCATATTCTCTGATGCGATTATAGCATTCGTAGTAATTCGTTTTGCCTTTAGGCATGCCAGGCCCCCCCAGGCAGCTTCCCTCACATATGCTTACCTCTACGCAGACATTTTTAAGCTGGCCTGTTTCCAGGGCTTGAAAAACCTCCAGGCATTTGCTGATACCGTCTACTTTCAGAAGTTCATAACCCTGTTCGCTATCTTCCCTGGAAAGGCTTCTCACCACTCCGCCTGAAATGGGATATTGACGGCCTTCCATCGAGGGTGCGCGGTCAAAATCAGCCGGAATCAACTGCATGAGATCAATTGATTTTTCCAAAAGCCATTGATCCAACTCCTCAAAGGTCAATACTGCGTCTATTGAGCCGAGATATTGCATGCCGAATGCCTCAGCTTTTTTAGCCACACAGGGACCGATAAACACCACATAAGTGTCTGAGCCGTGAATATGTTTCAACAGCCGTCCGTGGGCCAGCATAGGGGATGCTACGGGTATCATGTATGGAATAAGAGAAGGATGGTACTTCTCAATAAGATAATTGGCAGAAGGACAGCAGGTAGTAATAAGGTTTGTTCTGTCGGTTTCCGCCATATAGTCTTTATAATGCTTCGTCACTATATCAGCACCTACGGCCGTTTCTTCCACGATGGAAACACCGAGCTGCTTCAAAGCTGCAACAAGCTGACCGGGGTCTGACATATCAAAGGCTCCTGCAAAGCTGGGAGCTAGGCTTGCTATTACAGTTCTGCCGCTTTTAATTGCTTCTTTAATCTGCATGATATCGCTTCTTATATTTCGTGCATCCTGAGGACATGCAGACAGACAGTGACCGCAGGCAATGCAGCGATCCTCAATTATATTTGCCTGCTCATCCTTTACCTGGATTGCTTTCACCGGGCAGGAGCGCAGACAGCGGTAACAGTTCCTGCAATTTGCCTTGGAAAAATTAATAAGGTTCATTACTGAAGCCTCCCAACAACATGCTCGTTAAAAAACTGTTCCACATTGCTGTCACACACCGAAAGGATAGGACCATCATCTACCTGAACTGAAACAGCACTGCTACATTGTCCGAGACAGAAAGCCGCTTTAAGCGTTACCTTGTCCTGCAGGCTTTTCTCTTCAATAAGCCGTTGAAGGCTGTTTATAACGTTGTAAGCACCTTTCAAGTGACAGGCACTTCCTATACAAACCTGTATTATCATAATAACAACTCCTAGAAGAAAATGTGTACATTGTATACACGTATAGTTTCATTATAATATTATGTTAATGTTATGTCAATGAATAAACAAAAGAACAGCCTGTTTAGTGGCTGCTCCTATACGTATGCTTTATAGAAATCAGACGGACATGCATCAGAACATGAATTAAAAAATTGCAATGGCACAGTACAATAATAGAAGGCTCATTATGGTATTGACGGCTTTGGTATACTTTGACAAAAACCTTTGGAACAGTGCACCGAATAGAGACCAGCAAACCGTTGATACAAAGCCTGTAAAAGCAAGAAGAACTGAAAACAATACCAATATGGCAGGACTATTGTAATAGGGTATGATAAAGCTGGAAAACACAGTGATTCCGTACAGGATTACTTTTATATTGACGAACTGCAGAATAAATGCCGTACGGAAGGAATTGATCTGTTTTTTGCCACTTTCCTCCTCTTCTACAGGTCTGCTGGTGTAAATTTTATATGCCAGATAAATCATGTATGCAGCCCCAACAATGCTCATAAAGATTTTTACCTTTGGTATAAGGTTGAATAACACCATATTAAAATAGCTGCTTCCCAGCATTATAACAATAAAACCTGCAAGCACCCCGAGGTTGAAATTAAGGGTTTTTTTAAAGCCGTCACGGCTGGCATTTGTCATAGACATGATATTATTCGGACCTGGAGTAAAAGTAGCAATAAAAACGTATGATAGGAAAGGTGCTAAGTTAGTCATAAACATTGGCCTCCAATTATGGAATATGATATATTATACATAAAGTGCGTTATACTATATGTATGTTATAATTATACAACATGTGCGTTATATAATACAATAGAAGGAGGAAGTTTTTTTGGAAAACCTGAATGAAATAGTTGCGAAAAACCTGAGAAGCATTCGTGAAGAAAAGAAATTAAGCCTGGACAAGGTAGCGGAGCTTACAGGTGTCAGCAAGAGCATGCTCGGCCAGATTGAAAGAGGCGAGTCAAACCCGACTATAACAACAGTCTGGAAAATAGCCAACGGCCTGAAAGTTTCCTTCACAACACTGATTAATATTCCTCAGCATGATACTGTTATTATAAAGCAGAATGAAATTGAGCCTCTGATTGAAGATAACGGCAAATATAAGCTTTATCCCTACTTCCCTTATGAAGACGGAAGGCGTTTTGAAGTATATTCAGTGGAGCTGGAGAAGGGTGGGTATCTAAGTGCTGATGCCCACCCGGAGGGCACCCAGGAGTTTATCACAGTATTCGACGGTGAATTGACCGTAAGGATAAATGGGCAGGAGTATCTGGCGGAAAAAGGAGACTCAATCAGATTCAAGGCCGATAAACCCCATGTTTATCATAATTCCGGGAGGGAGCTAATCAGGTTGAGTATGGTTATATACTATCCGGTTTGATTCACTCGGGACTCCTAAGTATTGGTTATTTTCTTGCGTGTTTATATGGCGGCAGAATATACAAGAAGAATTAATTGAAATAAAGTGATAAATATTTAACGATTTAGCTTGAAATCATACTATAACTCGTAGTACAATATTTATGATGACAAACTGCGAGGTTCGTCCTTTCAGTGAGGCATCTTTCTATGACAAAGCAATTGTACTGATTCATGAGGGTCCGTCCCGAATGTGAAGGCAAGAGAATAGTAAAGGTTTTGTTTGCTATGATATCCTTGTGCCTTCCGGTGCAAGGATTTTGTTTTGCAATAAATAGGAGCCAAAAAACATTTGGAGGTAGATATTATGGAAACGAGAATTGCTGTTGTGGGTATTATAGTTGAAAGTCCTGAATCCGTTGAAAAGCTTAACAGTATTTTGCACGATTACAGTAAATATATTATCGGGCGCATGGGCATACCTTATCAAAAACATAATCTTTCAATTATTAGTGTTGTAATGGATGCTCCAAATGATGTGATCAGCGCGTTATCCGGAAAACTCGGTATGCTTCCGAATATATCTACTAAGACCGTTTATTCAAAAATTCTGCCTGCAGATTAAGTGAAAGGAATAGATCAATGCAAAAACTGATCGATAAGCTGCATAATGAAAAGACTTTGAGCAAAGCAGAATTTGTAACTCTCCTAAGCTGCTTCGAAAAAGAGGATAACGAATATTTGTTTTCAAAAGCAAGAGCTGAAGCAGAAAAATTTTTCGGTAATAAAATCTTCGTTCGCGGTTTGATAGAATTTACAAATTTCTGCAAAAACGATTGTTTTTATTGCGGAATTCGAAAAAGCAACCTGAAAGCAGAACGTTACAGGCTTGAGAAAGATGACATTTTATCATGCTGCAGGCAAGGGTATGAGCTTGGTTTTCGTACTTTTGTACTGCAAGGCGGAGAGGATTTATGGTACTCGGATGAAAAGATGATTGACATAATTTCTTCAATAAGAAATGCTTACCCGGATTGTGCAATCACCATTTCCATTGGCGAGAAAACCTATGAGCAGTATCTGAAATATTATAACGCAGGTGCAGACCGATATCTCCTGCGTCATGAAACTGCCAATACGGAGCATTACTCAAAGCTGCATCCGCCGGAACTAAGTGCCGAAAACAGGCAGCGCTGCCTGTATGATTTGAAAAAAATAGGATATCAGGTGGGCACGGGATTTATGGTTGGCTCCCCCTACCAGACTGCAGAAAATCTTGCAGAGGATTTATTGTTTATTAAGGGACTTGAACCTCAAATGATTGGAATTGGGCCGTTTATTACACACAAAGATACTCCTTTTTCAAAATTCCCATCAGGGAAGCTAGAATTAACACTATTTCTGATTGGAATACTGCGTTTAATGCTGCCTAACGCCTTGATTCCGGCAACGACGGCACTTGGCACAATTAATCCCAATGGGCGTGAAATGGGAATATTGGCCGGTGCAAATGTAGTAATGCCAAATCTCTCACCTGTTGGAGTAAGAAAAAAGTATTCGCTTTATGACAACAAAATCTGTACGGGGGAGGAAGCGGCAGAATGCCGCTTTTGCCTGCAAAACCGCATGAAGAAGATTGGATACGAGCTGGTAGTAGATAGAGGAGATTTTCGTCCTATAGAATAAAAAATAAAAGTAGCTTGAGGAGGAGTGAAAAATATGGGTTTGAACGATACACCGAGAGCTAACCGTTTGCACATTGGTATTTTCGGGAAGCGAAACAGTGGTAAATCATCGCTGATTAACGCCATAACAGGGCACGACACGGCTTTGGTATCTGAATATGCAGGTACAACAGCAGACCCTGTCTATAAATCCATGGAAATATACGGAATCGGGCCTTGTGTTCTTATTGATACTGCAGGCTTTGACGATGAAGGGGAAATTGGCGGGCTGAGGGTTGAGAGGACCCGAAAGGCTGTTGAAAAAACTGATGTTGCGCTAATCGTGTTTGACGGAAATACAGTTATTGATAGTGAAAAGGAATGGATTGACAAATTTAAAAGGAAAAAGATTCCGACCATTGCAGTACTCAACAAATCTGATTTGATAAGTGATATTGAAGGTATAAGCAAATATATAAAGGATAGTACCGGAATTAATCCAATTGTGGTAAGCGCAAAAGACAAGAGCGGCATTGAGCAAATCCGTACAGCCATTATACGCAATCTGCCGGAGGATTATGATGCAAAAACGATTACGGGCGGAATTGTCAATGACGGAGATGTTGTACTGCTTGTTATGCCTCAGGATATTCAAGCTCCGAAAGGGCGGCTGATACTTCCACAGGTGCAGACGCTTAGAGAGCTGTTGGATAAAAAATGCATGGTTTTAAGTGTCACAACGGATAAGCTGGATGATGCGCTAAGGGTGCTGGTCAAGCCCCCGGAAGTGATAATTACGGACTCACAGGTTTTTAAAACGGTTTACGAAAAAAAGCCTAAGGAAAGCAAGCTGACTTCATTTTCTGTACTGTTTGCAGGCTATAAGGGTGATTTGGACTATTATACAAAAAGTGCTGCAGCCATTGATAATTTAACTGAAAGCTCCAGGGTCCTTATTGCAGAAGCCTGTACCCACGCACCGCTTGCCGAGGATATCGGAAGAGAAAAAATTCCTAAGCTTCTGCGCAAAAAAATCGGGGAAAAGCTCAGGATTGATATAGTCAGCGGAACTGATTTTCCTGATGACTTATCTAAATATGATCTGATAATTCAGTGCGGAGCGTGTATGTTCAACCGCAAATACGTCCTTTCGCGCATAGAAAAGGCTTATAAACAAAATGTTCCAATGTCCAATTACGGAGTTGTAATTGCTTACCTGTCAGGAATACTTGATAAGTTAAATTTAAAATAAAATTATTTTGAAAGGAGTAATAATATGTATAATATAAAATCTATGGACTCAAATGAATTTATTGATGATGGAGAGATCATGGAATCAATAAGTGAGGCAAAAAAGCTCTCAAAAAATAAGGATGAGATTGACAGAATCCTGGCTAAAGCAAGGGAGTACAAGGGCCTTTCTCATAGAGAAGCGGCGGTTTTGCTTGAAGTCGACGATGAAGAAACTCTTGAAAAAATGTATAAGACAGCAAGAGAGGTTAAGGAGGAGATTTACGGAAAGAGAATTGTACTGTTTGCACCTTTGTATTTATCAAGTTATTGTGTAAACAACTGCAAATACTGCGGTTATAAATGTTCGAACAAAATCGGCAGGCACCAGCTTACACAGGATGAGTTGCGGGAGGAAATCAGGGCGTTGGAGGCTATGGGACACAAGAGACTCCTTCTTGAGGCGGGTGAAGACGATGAGAAATGTCCGATAGAATATATCCTTGAATGTATAAAGACAATATATAATGAGAAATTTGAAAATGGCGCAATTCGCAGGGTCAATGTCGATATTGCCGCAACAACGGCAGAAAACTATAAGAAGCTGAAGGATGCAGGAATTGGTACGTATATCCTGTTCCAGGAAACATACCACAAACCTACCTACCTTGAAATGCACAAAGGGCCAAAGCATAATTACGAGTGGCACACGGAAGCCATGGACAGAGCGATGCTGGGCGGCGGAATCGATGATGTCGGTATCGGACCGCTGTTTGGGCTGTATGATTATCACTATGAAACAGTTGCACTTTTGATGCACGCTGAGCATTTGGAAGCTGTCGTCGGGGTTGGACCTCATACAATTTCCTTCCCAAGACTTTTACCGGCTGAAGGTGTTGACTACAGTTCCTTCCCGTATTTAGTAAAGGACAGGGATTTCAAGAAGGTAGTCGCAACTATCCGTCTTGCAGTCCCGTATACAGGAATGATTCTTTCAACAAGGGAAAGCATTGATTTCCGTAAAGAGCTTCTGGACATTGGGATTTCGCAGATGAGTGCAGGCTCTTGCGTAGGTGTTGGCGGGTATGCTAAGAGAGAAACTGTAGATGAAGACGGTGTGGAAGAAAAACCGCAATTTAATCTTGCCGACCATAGAAAGCCTATTGATGTAATTAAAGGACTTGTAAAAGACGGTTATCTTCCAAGCTATTGCACGGCTTGTTACAGGGAAGGAAGAACCGGTGACCGTTTTATGCCGCTGGCAAAATCAGGCCAAATAAAAAATTGCTGTCTGCCCAATGCATTGCTGACATTTGAGGAGTATCTGAAGGATTATGCTGATAATGAACTAAGGGATATGGGGCAGAAAATGATTGATGAGGAAATTAAAAATGTTCCCAATGAAAAGCAAAGAGCAAGAGCTGTTGATTATCTTAAACGCATTCGTGACGGAGAAAGAGATTTGAGATTCTAATATATTGCACGGGATTAAATTGTGTGATACTATTTAATACAGTCAGTTCGAGACCATCCTGACTTAAAACAAAACTACGGAGGTAAAAAAATGAATAAGAACAGATATTTGGTACATGCTGCTTTCATTGCAGCTGTATATGCGGTGCTCACAATTGCATTTGCACCGCTGAGCTACGGACAGATACAAGTAAGGTTTGCAGAAGCGCTGACAATACTGCCGTTCTTCACACCTGCTGCAATACCGGGTCTTTTTGTAGGCTGCATAGTAGCAAATTTCTTCGGCCCCGGCGGAATGCTGGATGTAATTTTTGGAAGTGCTGCATCACTTATAGCAGCGTACCTGTCGTACAAAATGCCTGTAAAGTGGCTGGTGCCGCTGCCGCCGGTAATTGTAAACGGTGTAATAATAGGATATTTACTGAACTATCTGTATCAGCTACCATTGCTTGTGACTATGGGCTGGGTGGCATTGGGTGAATTGATATCCTGCTACTTCATAGGATATCCGCTGCTGCTGCTTCTTGAGAGGTACAGAGATAAAATATTCAGGTAATAGAAAAGCTTATCAGACTAAGAACCTGATAAGCTTTTTTAATTAGAGACTGTTTACTGCCTGCTCTATGCGCTTAAGAGCTTCTTCCACAAGGCTCCTGGGACAGGCTATATTCATCCTCATGAAACCTTCTCCTCCCGCTCCGAAGGCGGCTCCATCATTCAGCCCTACCCGGGCTCTGTGTATAAAGAAGTCAACCAGATCCTTCTGATTCATTCCGAGTTGTCTGCAGTCCAACCAGGCGAGATATGTGCCCTGGGGTTTTGAGACTTTTATTTTCGGTATCCTGGTATTGAAATAATCAGCCAGGTAGTCAAGATTGCCTTCCAAATATTCAAGAACCTGATCCAACCACTCTTCGCCATCAGTGTATGCTGCCTCTAAGGCAGTGATGCCGAAAAGATTACTCATCTCTATACCCAGCCGCTTTAATGTACTGTTGAACTTGTGCCGTAAGGCCTTATCAGGTATTATTACCGCTGATGTGGATAATCCTGCTATATTGAAGGTTTTGCTGGGGGCAATGCAGGTTACTGTGCGCAGAGCCAGTTCTTCTGAAATTGAAGCCGCAGGGATATGGGTGCAGCTTCTGTAAACAAGGTCAGAGTGTATTTCATCGGAAATAATGATAACATCGTACCTGGCGCACAGTTCCCCGACTTTTTTAAGCTCTTCCTTGCTCCAGACCCTTCCTATGGGGTTATGGGGGTTGCATAACAGCATTAATTTTACCCCACTCGCAAGCTTCGTTTCCAGATCTTCAAAGTCCATTTCATACCTAACCTTTTCCTGTCTCAACCGGTTATTTACAATTATCCTGCCGTTTTCTTCTATGGCTGAGAAGAAGGGGTGGTATACAGGAGACTGCAGCAGCACCTTATCCCCCGGTTCTGTAAAGGAAAGTACACTGAAGCATAATGCAGGAACTACACCGGGACATACTGTAATCCATTCATTTTCTATATGCCATCCATGCCTCTTCTCCATCCATTTCGATATGGAGGCATAAAAGGAATCAGGCCTGTCTGTATAGCCATATATCCCATGCTGTGCCCTTTTTACAACAGCATCAGATACAGGCTGAGGGACTTCAAAATCCATATCAGCTACCCATAAGGGGAGGACATCCTTATTTCCGAAAACCCTGTCCAGATAGTCCCACTTTACTGAGCTTGTGCCCAACCGGTCTACACTTTTATCAAAGTTGTACTTCATACTTTCCAATCCCCTTTGCTAAACTGTTCTGGTCTCGTGCTTCAACCATGCCTTTTCTTCTTCGTTGAGGCAGGGTGACAGCTTTTCAAATACTTCCCTATGGTAATTATTGAGCCAATCCTTCTCCTGCTTTGTGAGAAGGCTTACATCAATTCCGTCAAGATCTATCGGGCAGTAGGAAATTATATCGAATTTCATGTATTTTCCGTATTCAGTTTCAAAATCATCCACTGCCAGCATTGTATTTTCTGTACGCACACCATGCTTGCCCTCCCTGTATATTCCCGGCTCATTGGTGAGTATCATGCCCGGTTCAAGTACTACGCTGCTTATTACAGGTGCTCTCTTGAAGCCTTGAGGACCTTCGTGGACACTAAGCAGGAAGCCCACTCCGTGGCCTGAGCCGCAGCGGTAATCCAGCCCTTCTTCCCATAAATGCCTTCTTGACAGCACATCCAGATGTGTGCAGGTGCATCCATGCAGGAATTTTGCAGTTGCCAGCCCTATATGAGCCTTGAGTACCAGGGTGAAGTCCTTTTTCTGCTCTTCAGTCAGCTTACCCAGTACAATAGTTCTTGTAGTATCGGTAGTTCCATCCAGGTATTGCCCGCCTGAGTCGATGAGCAGCATGCCCTCCTTCTCCAGAGAATACTCGATACCGGGTACAGCTTTGTAATGCATCATCGCAGCATGATCCTTGTAACCGGCTATGGTATCAAAGCTCAGGCCAAGATTAAGCTCCTGCTGCTGTCTATATTCCTTTAGCTTCTCGTCAACAGTAATTTCTGTGATATTTTCTTTTCCCAGGTTGTTGTCAAGCCAGATAAGGAATTTCACAAGTGCAGCTCCGTCTTTTATATGTGAATTTCTGAGATTCTTAATTTCCGTACTGTTTTTTATTGCCTTCAGATTTGTTGTAATATTAGGCTCCTGGATTATTTCATAAGCTTCCGGCACTGATTTGTAAAGCCATACATTTGTTTTGTCCGGATCAATGACTATTGAGCCTTTACCACTCAGCGATGTAACAGCCTTCTCGATTGAGTCATAGTCAAGCACTCCGATATTATCTGCTTCAAGTTCCTTTTTTACTTCGCTATTTACTTTACTCTTATCAATGAAAAGCTGGCAGCCGGTCAGTGAAACAAGCACATAGGCTGTAACTACTGGGTTGTTGGGAACATCACCGCCCCTGATATTCAAAAGCCATGCTACGTCATCCAGGGATGAAAGAAGATAATTGCTTGCGTTGAGTTTTTGCATTTCGGATCTTACTTCAGTTAATTTTTCAGTCCGTGATTTTCCTGCGTATTTCACATCATGGATAAATATTGGAACCTGAGGGATTGCAGGCCTGTCTTCCCACAATTCTCCCACAAGGTCGTATTTGGTTTCAAAGCTTAGCTTTTTGGATTGATACATTTTCGCCATATCTTTAAAGACAGACACCGGCATTGACTTGCCGTTGAAGCCGACTACACCTTTAACGGGGACCACTTCATTAACCCATTGGATATACGTAGGCACCCCGGGCTGCGCCATCTTGAAAAGCTTTACTTCCGAGCCCTTAAGCTGGTTTTCTG
>CAZUGK010000057.1:18200-24068 GCA_964619815.1 uncultured Clostridiaceae bacterium
TCCACAAGCCTGCTTCCTTATGTGTTACTACTACTGTACCTGCAGAGCCGGTAAAGCCGGATATCCATTGTCTTGCCTTCCAGTGCTCTGGTACATACTCGCTCTGATGGGCATCAAAGCTTGGAACTATGAAGGCATCGATGTTCCTCTCCTTCATTAGTCTTCTAAGTTTTGCTATTCTTTCATTAACCGTCAATTTCGTTACCCCTTTCTCATATTTTAACTTTTATTCCATACTTCAAAAATTGGTCTGCGACTGACTCCACGTATTCATCGGAAAGCACCGGTATATCCAAAAGCCGGCTTTGCTTTCCAAGCCTATTATACTTATCAAGCTGCTCCATGACCTCTTGCACTGTCATGAGCTTTCCTACAAGCTCCCGGGCCTTTGCATAACAGACCTCTGCACAGCTGCCGCAGGAGTTACACTTATCTCTGTCATTCAGAGCTTCATGCTTGTAAACCTCCGCACACTTTCCGCAGCCGATGCATCTCTTTCCGTAGAACATGATCTCAGGCAGAAAGGACTGGCTTTCGAGATTGTGGCACCAGATGCAGGACAAGGGGCAGCCTTTAAAGAATACAATGGTACGGATACCTGGCCCGTCATGTATAGAATATCTTTAAATGTTGAATATTCTTCCTGTGTACAATTTACCACCTCTTTACACAAGTGATTAATTATGCAAATTGCATGCCACAAATTGAAGCTTTATAACAGTTGCTATTACGCAGTTTATTATGAGACAAAAAATATGCGCACCAAAAATGGTACACATATGTACTTAAATTACGACAAAGTACCAAAAATAGTACTATTTTATTTCTTTCATAACCCTTATATTATGCTTCTTAATTTTGTTGTGCATTGTCTGTTTCGGCAATCCAAGTGACCTGGCTGCCATTGATATATTTCCGTCGGAAGCCTTAAGGGCTTTTACCAGCAAGCCTTTTTCGTATTTATTCACGGCTGCATTTAAATCCTCTGCCGGAGCATCATCAGGCAAGGCTTCTGAATCCATAGCTGCAATCTTAAATCTTTTATCAAAATAGTATTGGATATCTTCAAGAGCAATTATGTCTTTGTCAATAAGATTCATGGTGCTTTCCACAAGATGCTCCAGCTCCCTTACATTTCCCGGCCAGGAATATTCTTTGAAGACCTTCATGGCATCCGGGGAAAGACCACTGACGCTTTTAGCCAGCTGCTTATTATTGCGGTTTATGAAATACTGTACCAGTGAGCTTATATCCTCACGCCTTTCCCTTAAAGGAGGAAGCTCCAGATATATGACATTAAGCCTGTAATACAGGTCTTCCCGCAGGAGCTTTTTTTCTACCAGCTCAGCAGGTGGCTCATTTGCAGATGCTATTATCCTCACATCCACATCCTTTGTCCTGGTTGCACCCACCCTTCTTACCACTCCATCCTGTATGACCCTTAGAAGCTTAGCCTGAAGCTCAATATTGAGAGAATTTACTTCGTCCAGATACAGGGTGCCTCCGTGTGCAAGCTCAAAAAGTCCGGGATTGTCCTTTGCTCCTGTGAAGCTTCCCACAGCAGTGCCGAAAAGAATTGATTCAAGAAGGTTAAAGGGGAGGGCTGCACAGTTCTGGGCAATAAAGGGCTTGTTCCTTCTTTTGGGGTCCGCATTATGGATTGACTGCACCAAAAGCTCCTTGCCAGTACCTGTCTCTCCATACACCAGCACAGGGGAATTGCTTTTTGCTATGCGCCTTGCCTTTTCCTTAAGTGCAAGTATTGGAGCGCTGTTTCCGATTATATTACCAAAGGTGTATTTTGCTCCGCTTTCGTTGCAACCTTTTTTTTCAGTATTGTTTTTGTATAACTGTTCCTGCAGGTGTACAATTTTTTCAGATAAATCCATAACCTGGGTAAGGTCCTTGAAAATTTCAAAGCAGCCTGCTATTTCTCCGTTTTCAATAATGGGTATGGTGGAGGTTACAGTAGAAACCTTTTTGCCCTGGTAGTTGGTGTAGTGCTGAATATGTTCTATTATGGGCTTTTTACTCTTAATAACGCTGTAGAAGGTGCTGGTTTCCGGCGTAAGGTCCGGGAATATATCAAGGATATTTTTGCCGACAGCTGTATGGGAGTCTATACCTCCTATATTGGTAGCGGGTTCTTTGTAGAAGGTTATGTTGGCTTTTGCATCAGTAACTATTATTCCTTCATCAAGATTAAGGAGTATAAGCTCCAGAAGTCTTTTGTAATTCATAGCAATCCCCCATACGAAAATATTGAACTCAAGATAGTATTCCTATCAAGTGTAATGCGAATCCAGATATTTTATTCTTATATACAATGATAAAGAACTCTTGACCGTTAATCAAGAGTTCTCGTGTTTTATAAAAGTTTACATGTATTTTTCCGCAATCTGGGCCAGCGGGCTTCGTTCAACCTTGTTCAGGGTTACATGGCCCGTTATCTGGAAAGGCTTCATTTTTTCTATGGTATAAACCAGTCCGTTTGAGCGTGCATCCACCAGAACATTGTCTATCTGACTGTCTGTCGGATCGCCCAGGAATACAAACTTGGCCCCGAAGCCTGCCCGGGTAAGCATCATTTTTGCAAGGTGCGGAGTAATCTCCTGTGCCTCATCGACTACTACAAGAGCATCGGACAGCGTCCTGCCCCTCATATAGGTAAAGGTCTTGGTCTCAATAATCCCATGCTGCCTGTAGTCCTCTATAAAAGAATCCACGGTAAAGGTCGGTTTTGCCATGCTGTCTGCTTTGCTTCCCTTTTCCTTTTCTTTTTCCTTACGTCTGTATTTGTTACCGAAGAGATTATCAACCGCATCGTAGAAGGAGCCCATCCAAGGCTTGAGTTTTTCCTCCTCAGTGCCCGGCAGGAAGCCTATATCATTTCCTGCGGGAATAACAGGCTTTACAAAGACTATTTTTCTGTAGACCTCCTCTTCGATGACCTTCTGGAGGGCTACTGCAGTGGATAGTATGGTTTTACCTGAGCCGGCGCCTCCTGCAAGGGTAACAAAATGAATATTGTTGTCCATAAGAAGCTCGAAGGCCATTTTCTGCTCCCTGTTGATGGGAACAAGGCCCCAGGCCGAACTGTTCGAGTATTTCAGGGGAACTATTCTGTCCCCGTTGAAAATTGTGAGAACTTCATGACTTGATGTATCTGAACTTTTTATATGAATAAACTCATTGGGATAAATGGTCTGATCAAGGTGTTTAGGCAGCTTCAACCCATCCTTGAAAATCTTCTCAATATCCTTGGAGGGGAGCATCAATTCGGTATAACCGTTGTATATCGATTCTACGGTAACCTTGTCATTTTCGTAGTCCTGTACGGTTATTCCCAGGCTGTCGCCTTTTATTGCCATGTATACGTCCTTTGTGACAAGTATCGTCGGCTGCTCTGTATTTTCCTTTTGGAGATTTTTCGTAAGTGCAAGTATTTTGTTGTCCATTTTTGAAAGGTCCAAACCATCTGGCAGCTCCATAGTGTCCAGATGATCCAGTTCAATTTTGAGCATTCCTCCGCCGGGTAAGCTGACTCCTTCACTAAGACTGCCATATTCACGAAGTTTGTTTATTTCTCTTGCAGCGCTTCTTGCGTGAAAACCTAACATACCCTCCCTTTTTTTCAGACTATCCAGCTCTTCAACTACCATAATCGGTATTATCACATTGTTGTCCTGGAAATTGGAAATACAATAAGGGTCGTGTACCAGCACATTTGTATCAAGGATAAAGTTTTTTATCATGCAGTTACCTCCATATTATACATTGATGCTTCATGGTATACGGCACCGGTGATGTGAATAGGATACCCTGGCGGTATTGGGATTTCATATTATAGATTCTGTCAGAAAACCCCAAATTCCTGCATATGTCGAGGGAATTTACATAAAAGTAACATAAGTTTTGGTTTTGAAATTTCCTTTCTGCCTATTATATAATATAATAATTATCAGGACAAAGTTACCAAACGCGGGAACTCAACAAGAACATCTGCGTATACTAAAATGGGGACGTGTACAGTGGGAAAACAGGTGAAGAGGCACAAACAAAATCTTAGGTTAATACTTTATATGCCGGATATATGTTTTTGAGCATAGTTTTTTATAAAGACGGGGGTATAGTTATGGACTTAAATTCAATTCTTAGTGCTTTCGGATTAACTCTTATTGCCGGAATTTCTACAGGTATTGGAAGTCTTATGGCATTTTTTACAAAAAGGACAAACACCAAGTTTTTATCTGCGGCTCTCGGCTTTTCTGCAGGAGTTATGATATATGTATCTCTGGTGGATATATTTCCAACAGCCAATCGTATACTGACGGAAGCAATGGGGAAGAAAGCTGGCGGCTGGACAACGGTAATATCTTTTTTCGCTGGAATATTGCTGATTGCTGTAATTGATAGGCTGATACCGTCTATGGAGAATCCGCATGAAACTAAAAAAGTTGAAGAAATGGGGAATTACTGTGATGCAGCGATCGGAAGGGAAAACGGCTTAATGAAAATAGGAGTCCTGACAGCGGCAGCAATTGGAATTCATAACTTCCCTGAAGGGATAGCAACCTTCGTAGCAGCACTCAAGGACCCGCATTTGGGTATTGCAATTACAATAGCAATAGCCATACACAATATACCTGAGGGAATTGCAGTATCCGTACCGATTTTCTGCGCTACGGGAAGCAAGCGCAAAGCATTTATTTATTCGCTCCTGTCAGGTTTCTCGGAGCCTATCGGTGCTCTGCTGGGATACTTATTCCTTATGCCGATAATGAGTGATCAGGTATTTGGAATTATGTTTGCACTTGTAGCAGGTATTATGGTGTTCATATCCCTGGATGAGCTGCTCCCGACGGCAAGAGAGTATGGTGAAGCGCATATCGCCACTTATGGACTGATGTCAGGTATGGCGGTAATGGCAGTAAGTATATTGCTTTTTATATAAAAAAGAAAAATAAATTATTGGTATAAAAATACCGGAATTATGGTATTATATTGCAGTAAAAGGCTTAAAAATAAGCAAGTTCCAAAATTTACGATTGACAAAACAATGATTTCGATATAATATTTTAATGTAGCAAATGCACCTATAGCTCAGCAGGATAGAGCGACGGTTTCCTAAACCGCAGGTCGGGGGTTCGACTCCCTCTAGGTGCACCATATGTGAAGTTAGACACGGCAAGAGATTGCGGTGTTTTTTATTTTGCCTAAAATTGTTTACATAACATGGTTTGGGGATTATTTGGGGATTATTAACCTTGAAAGTTACAAAAGGACACATAAATTATACGACATAGTGAATGATTGGAAATGTAACTCTAAGATGGAATAGCACGGTATTGACAATATTTGTATACTAATATAAAATTTGATATAATTTTCCTATAAGCAGGACGTAATTGTTTGATATAAATTTTTTGCCAATAGTCTTCTCGAAGAAGCAGATACCATAACTATTCAGAAACAGATTGTATGGTATTTTTATGCCGTATTCTATGATTGGAGTGTAATATAATCCACTTCACCAAAGAATACAATGCATGATTAATTACCAAGCAGCTAGTGGCGTTGCAGCAGTTTAAATAAAGGGGGATAGAGAGCATGGAAAGCAGAAAAGTAGTTAATAAGAACAACCTTGCTGTAGTCCTAAATATTGTCCTTATAATCGTCTTGATAATTCTTTATGGTATGTATAATTTAGCGGTTCAAGAGTCGAGTGAAAAGGATCAGGCGTTAGAAAATATGAGAAACCAGTTGACAAACATATATGATGCTTCATTGGATGCCAATGAAGAGCTAGCATACCTGAAACAGCAACAGGGCTATATTAAGGGAACCTATGAAGATATATTAATAAAT
>CAZUGK010000058.1:0-2560 GCA_964619815.1 uncultured Clostridiaceae bacterium
TCCTAATAAATTATCCATTGCACAAATCTCCATATATGATTCTGAATTTAAGTATTTCTATGATTATAACATATGGACTTAATATGTCAACTGCTATTTTGTTTATTTGTTATTATTTTATTACAATTCGACAGTTTGTGTAACAGGCTTTAAGCATATCACAGCATGCACTTACGGCATCCCATTGTGTTTTCATCTACTTCCGCAGTTCTTTATACAATATCCGCAGCAATACATATAATAGCATAAAAGCTAAAAAGCCGCTTAATCCTGCTACTATATCCTCAAATTCCATATTTCCCGACTGTGTAAGCTTCTGTTCAATTTCAACAGCCAGGACTAACACAACAAGAACTGTAAATGTGTAAATAAATGTGATAGTCGACACGCTCCACCTGGCAAGCCGCTTAAATACAGCATCAAATACAATAAAGACAATAATCCCTATTGCCCCAAGCAGCCAAAAATGTAATTGCTTGTCTGTCAGTCCCAATCCCAATGTATGTACGCCATCCACAATCAGGTCATGCACTTTGTTGATTATGGCAATCAATAACTTCAACAATCTTGTCACAGTACTTCTCCATCCAATACAATTATTTATAAATTCACCAATGGGTTATCTAATAATTCTTGCAGCTTATTAAAATATTGACCTATGTGAGCACCATCCACCAGTGCATGGTGTGCCTGCACCGATAAAGGCAGCTTTACTCTTCCGTTTTCTTCAAAATACTTTCCCCAGGATATTCTGGGAATACTGTCTACATTTTTCATATGAATCGGGTGGGTTATGCCGGTAAAAGAAACCCATGGGATACTTGTAATATAGAGCAGATCATCTCTTCCCGGTTCATCTTCTATATTCACGCTGTTTTTGGAGCTCTCCATTTCTTCCGAAGCTTGCCTGTAAAAATCGGCATAATCGTCAATAAATCCGGCAGTACAGAAACTGAATACCTCTTTTGCGGTCATTATTGTAAAGGAAGGGCTGACTATATCATGCACAACCACTTTATCCTCCCTGATCCTGTACCGGAACTCATCTATACTGTTGGCTGCCTTAACCGCAGCATACAAGAAAGCTAAGAAGAATGAGTCCCCCCTATCCTTAATATACCTTATAAACTCTGTAATATCCACATTACCGCATATGTTGAAATGCGGATAGTCAAGCTCCTTAAAATACATGAAATGTGCTTTTCTGTCCCAATTTTCAATATCCAAATACCGCATTTGCATCATCCTTTATATTATTATTCTTTAATAACTAAGTATAAAACAAAAGTTTTCCTATTTAAAGGACATTTGTCCAAATTCCGAACTGCAGACAGCCCATGAAAGTTGAGGAGCTGAGACAGCATCTTGATTAGGTAGCGAATAACTTTGAGGTGATAGCTGTGCCCAAGCGTGGGCGCTTTGTAGATGGACGAGGAATCCAGAGAGACTAATGATACTGCAGCAATGGCAGCGCAGCCACGTAAAGGCACGGTGCAACCATACAAAGCTTGATGGTACTAATTCCCTCCGCCTAAGAAAAATCTAGCGCCATAAAACGGTCGTCCATGACCTTTATGGCTTGCTTCGGCGTCTTTGCCTTGCATACGATTTTTCTAAGGCTCCGCTCATAAGTACCATTAACAAGCTCTCTATAAATGCACCTTAGCCTTTACATGACTGCTCGCATAAGTGCACACCGATATTTAATCCAAGGTACTTTTTGGGGTTTGCCTTTAGCCTAATCAATTGAATATATTTTCCAAACCGATGACAAACCCCAATATGCTGATTTGCGGTTTAGCAGGGCATTGACCTTGTATATCAGGGAACACTTATGAGTTTTGGGTAACAGAATAGAACGAAGATACGCAGGAAAATCCGTAAGGTTTACGTGATGTAAACCTAGCACATACCGACAGGACGTCGGGTTTATGTGCGTTAGGATTTTACTGCGTACTGAGTTCTAATTCTGTCCAACGCTCATATTGTGTGATTCGATATACAAGGTCAATACTCCATTTATAGCTATACATTACTATGTTGCTTTGGGGTTTGTCATCAGCCTATGCAAACTTCTTCTCTATTCAAACGAGAAGCTATACTGGTTAAGTCCCAAATCCTTCTTAAGTGCAAGTATATCCTTCTGCAGTGCCTCATTATATTCTTGCCACTCCACTCTTTATTGCTGCTTCCCTTACAGCCTCGGCAACTCTTTTCTGCACCTCTCTGTTAAAGGCCTTAGGAATTATATATTCATAATTCAATTCATTATCAGGTATCGCACCGGCAATAGCGTAGGAAGCAGCAACCTTCATCTCCTCATTTATATCTCTTGCCCTTACGTCAAGAGCTCCTCTGAATATGCCGGGAAAAGCCAGCACATTATTTACCTGGTTGGGATAGTCAGATCTGCCTGTTCCGATTATCCTTACTCCCGCCTTTTTTGCCTCCTCCGGGAATATCTCCGGTGTAGGGTTTGCCATTGCGAACACTATTGAATCCTTATTCATCGTACTAACCATGTCGCAGCCTTCATTAATCCAGTACTCAACTTCCTTAC
>CAZUGK010000058.1:2570-24008 GCA_964619815.1 uncultured Clostridiaceae bacterium
CCGGGTGCCGATACTCCAATAAATACATCCGCTCCCTTTATAACATCAGCTAATGTACCTTTCAGCCTTTCAGGGTTAGTTAGCCTTGCAATCTCCTTTTTCTCCGCATCTCCCCTGTCCATGCCGTCATAAAGTGCTCCTGTCCTGTCACACATGATTATATTCTTTACTCCTGAAGAAAGCAGCAGTCTGGTTACTGAATTTCCTGCTGCACCCGCTCCGTTCACAACCACCTTAATATCCGGAAGCTTTTTCCCTACCAGCTTCAAAGCATTCAGCAAGCCTGCAAGGGTTACTACTGCCGTACCGTGCTGGTCATCATGGAATATCGGTATATCGCAGCGTTCTTTAAGCTTTCTTTCAATTTCAAAGCATCTTGGCGCTGAGATATCCTCAAGATTTATACCGCCGAAGGATGGAGAAATTCTGGCCACAGTTTCAACAATTTCATCCACATCCTTTGTATTCAATACTATCGGAAATGCATCCACCTCTCCGAAGCTCTTGAAAAGCACTGCCTTTCCTTCCATTACAGGAAGAGAAGCCAATGCTCCTATATCCCCAAGTCCCAATACTGCTGTACCGTCTGACACAACAGCTATTGTATTCCATTTTCTTGTATATATGTACGCTTTGTCAGGCTCCTCCTGAATTTTAAGACAAGGCTCCGCGACTCCCGGAGTATATGCAAGGCTCATATCCATTGATGTATTGACTTCCACCCTGGATACTACCTCGATTTTTCCCTTCATCTTCTCATGGAAGTTTATCGAATCATCATATATTGACATAATATATCCCGCCTTTCTCTTACAATACAAAAACCATACCGATGAGGAGGTCAGACCCCTTTTCAGTATGGCAATTCAAAATCCCATTTTGTGGGTACACCTCATAAGCAAATACTACTTACTGGAATAAGGGAGCAATAATTGTCAGCAGAAAGGCGATAATTACCAAAATGCTTATCACCGCAGCCGTTTTCCTTTTCACATAACCACCCTCTTAGTAATGTTTTATACTTAGAAATTCCCTTATGCGGGTTCCTTTGCGGATGCAACATAACTCGGAGCATAAGCAGTGGAATTTCTTAGCGGAAAAGATTGCTTCATTATTTTTAACTAGGCAGAACTATTGTCGGATTCTCCACAGACTGCCTGTATAATACGAATTTGCCGCCAATAACCTGCACCACATCGGCACCAATCCTTTCGGCAATTTCATTGCTTGCTTCCCTCGGTTCTGCCATACTGTTGTTCAATATTTTCACTTTTATAAGCTCCCTTGCCTCCAACGCAGCGTCTATATCCGCTATCATGTTGTCGTTCAGTCCGCCTTTTCCTATTATGAAAATTGGTTCCAAAGTATTGGCAAGCCCTCTTAAATATGCTCGCTGTTTGCTTGTCAGCATCTTATATTCCTCCATAATGTTTTAAAAGGCAGACTTGCGTCTGCCATTGGTTTTATTCTAAACCTCTACTTCTTTTTTAAGCTTGCGTCGATGAGTTTCGTATCCAGGGTCACCCTTTTTCCAGCCACTTCTGCTTTTTTCATTATTAGTTACAAAATTTTCATTGATTATGATTTCGTTCTTTGCCAAGCAGAAATATGTCGCGGTGTTCTGTTTGCAATTTTCGCAATGCATGCAGTTCATTTCCTACAATTGACCTCCAGTTCATCATTCAAAATATTCGAATTCCAGATCTTGCATTTTTACTGTATCACCGTCTTTAACACCTAACTGTCTCAACTCATCAACGATACCCCTCTTTCTCAGTACCTTTTGGAAGTACTTAATAGAGTCATTATCATCAAGATTAACCGATGCAAGCAGTTGCTCCACCAGCTTACCTTCCACAATGTATGCTCCATTTTCCTTTCTGACAGTAAATGGCTTATCACTTGTATTATTATGATACACTAAATCTGTGATTTCTTCAACTGGTTCTTCAACATCTTTTACCTTTTCCAGTAAATTGTAGACTCTATCCATTAAGGGTGTTATACCCTCCCTGGTTGCCGCTGAAATTGCAAACACTTCATAGCCCTTCTCCCCTAACTCTTCAGAGACTCTTTTATAATTTTCCTCTGACTCGGGAATGTCCATTTTGTTGCATGCGACAACCTGAGGTTTGCTTACAAGCTTCTCGCTATAAAGCTTAAGTTCTTCATTTATTTTATGAAAATCCTCCAGCGGGTCCCTACCCTCAAGCCCTGAAGTATCCAGCAGGTGGATCAGCACCTTTGTCCTTTCAACATGCCTCAGAAAATCGTGGCCTAGCCCCACTCCACTGTGAGCACCTTCAATAAGCCCCGGTATATCAGCAATTACAAAGCTCCTGCCGTTCCCAAGGTCTACCACTCCCAGATTCGGCACCAGGGTCGTGAAATGATAATTTGCTATTTTAGGCTTTGCTGAAGTTACAATGGACAGGAAGGTCGACTTCCCCACATTTGGAAAGCCCACAAGCCCTACATCAGCTATAAGCTTCAGTTCCATCTCAATCCACACTTCCATACCCTTTTCACCGGGTTGTGCAAATCTGGGTGCTTGCCTTGTAGGGGTGGCAAAATGCTGGTTACCCTTTCCGCCCTTGCCTCCCCTGGCAACAACTACCCTGTCCCCAGGATTTTTCAAATCCCCCAGGAGCGCTCCCGTCTCAGCTTCTCTGAGAACTGTACCGACAGGTACCTTTATAAGCAGTTCCTCAGCACTTTTGCCGGAGGAATTATTTACTCCGCCCATTTCACCATTGTCGGCAATATGCTTTCTCTTATAACGGAAATCCATAAGCGTCCTCATGTTTTCATCAACCACGAATACTATGTCTCCGCCATCCCCGCCGTCTCCACCGTCAGGTCCGCCATTGGGCACGTACTTCTCCCGCCTGAAGGATATCCTTCCGTCTCCGCCGTCTCCAGCTTTAACGTATATTTTAGCCTTATCTATAAACATGTTCCTACTCCTTTATTGGTTTGGGAATGCTCAAAACAAAGGTTACCCCATCCACAAGCATTCTTCCCTCAAATCCATTGTCACTGCAATACTTTATTAGCATATCCAAACACATTACACTTATCCCAATCTTTTTCCAATACAACTCCTGCTGAGGCACATCAAAGCTGACAGCTTCCAGCTGCCCTTCCCTGAGCTCCAGGCAGTATATTTCCATACTGAAGTTCTCAGCATATTCCTTCAGTTCATACATTATATGGGTATTTTTATAACCCCTTTCATCCAAAGCATACATAAAGCTTGATACTGCATTATCTACAACATACAGCACAGCTTCATCATCAAGCATTCGTACAATCGGGTCAAAGCTGACTTCCGCATAAATTTCCAGGTTCAAGTCTATACTCTCAGCTTCTTTGTCTTTAGTGTAAAGTAAATCAGCCAATTTTATACATTTGCAGTTATAGAGCCTGCCTATATTCTCCATTTGCCTGCAATAATCCTTAATATTAGCCAGGACCTTGTCCGGTTTTTTAAGCTGGGTATAGCCGTACAACACTTGAAGCAGGTTGAAAAAATCATGGCGCTGTTCGCTCAAATGTGACTTTAAGCTTTCTACAGAACGCTCCTTCTCAGCTTCAACCGCACTGCACCCTCTGACATGCCTGCATATGCCCCCTTCTTTTCTGCAGCTTTGAATTATGCAGGTACTGAATTTCTTAACTTTCATTTTCATCAATCGCTCCCCCCAAATGCTCCTGGAAATGCAAGCTATGTATTCTTTATCAATTAAGGAAAATTATGCTAATAAAAATGATTAAAAATAAAGGTACAGTCTAGCCGTACCTTTAATAATTCTATGTTTTTATATTGACGGGTATACACTTACCTGCTTTTTGTCTCTACCTTTACGTTCAAATTTTACAACGCCTTCTACAAGTGCAAACAAAGTGTCATCCTTACCTATTCCAACGTTTATGCCAGGATGAATTTTTGTTCCTCTCTGTCTTACAAGTATATTACCGGCAAGTACCGACTGTCCGTCAGCTCTCTTTGTACCAAGTCTCTGTGAATGAGAATCTCTGCCGTTTCTTGAGCTACCTACACCTTTCTTGTGTGCAAACAATTGAAGGTTCATCTTGAACATATCTACACCTCCTCTTCAACCATATCAATGTATTTTATATAGCTTTCTTTAATACTTTTAAGTCCTTCATACAGGGTTTCAAATATTGCATCGCACATAATCCGCTGTCTGCCTTCCGGCTTATTATTAAGACTGCACTCAAGGTATCCCTCGTCAATCTTATAAGCTGTATCAACTTCTGCAACCTTTAACAACCCCAGAAGAGCTGTTTGGGCAAGTGCTGATACAGCACTGCAGACTATGTCCTTTCCCCGGGCATTAAAGCCCGCATGTCCTGTCACTTTGAAACCTGTTATTTCGCCCTCCCGGGCCTTATAGATTACAACCTTAATCATAATATCCGCTTCTATGCGTTTATTTTTTCAATTCTAACCTTTGTGAATGGCTGTCTGTGACCCTGCTTCTTTCTATAATCCTTCTTAGGCTTATATTTGAAAACAATTACCTTCTTGGTCTTACCATTTTCAACTACTGTTGCTTCAACTTTGGCACCTGCAACTACAGGGCTTCCAACGTTCAGCTCACCGTTGTTTCCTACAGCAAGTACTTCATCAAACACAACCTTAGCACCGGATTCTACGTCAAGCTTTTCTACTGTTAACACGTCTCCCTCGTTAACCATATACTGCTTGCCGCCAGTCTTTATTATTGCATACATTAGGCTACACCTCCTCATAATTAAGTCTCGCCGAATACTAGGTAAAGAATACTTTCTTTTAAAACCCGATCCGAGCGGATACGCCTACGCCAATATATATTAACATACTGCAACATATTTGTCAAACGTATCATTTTGTTATTAGTCACTAGTCGCTAGTCACTGGTCACTAGAGCCATAGCAGGGCTTTGAAGCCCTTCCCTAATCTAGAGACTAGTATCTAGTGACTGATTCATATCTCCCTGCACCCGCCCTTGCGGAGTTCGGAAAGCTCGGATGTATTGACTCCTTTAAGAGTATAGCCTTCCCTGTGCAGCTCGGCAGAAGTCTTTATAAATACCGGCTTCTTATAATTTTTTCCCAGTTCTATCATGTCCTGCTCTATATAATAGTTAATAAGCTCCTCAACATCGGGATGAATCTCAAGATAGGCCGCCATGGCACCGGTATTGAAAAACAGGCTGTTTACTTCCTTCTCAATTTTCTTGACAATACTTTCGCTTGAGAGAATTCTTCCCTCTCCCTTGCAATACGGGCATGGCGCCAGCAGAACATTCTCAATGCGCTGTCTTACCTTTTTTCTGGTCATTTCGACCAAACCCAGCTGAGTCATTCCCAGGACATTTGTCCTCGTTCTGTCCTTTTTCAATGCATTTTTGAGAGCATCAAGAACTACACTTTCATGTTCGGCATCCGGCATATCAATAAAATCAATTATTATAATTCCGCCAATGTCCCTGAGCCTCAGCTGTTTTGCTATCTCTCTTGCTGCCTCTACATTGGTCTTCAGTACAGTATCCTTTAAGTCAACCGTACCGACAAACTTTCCTGTATTTACATCTATCGAGGTAAGTGCCTCAGTCTGGTCTATAACTATGTAGCCTCCGCATTTAAGCCATACCTTTCGGCTAATTATCTTGCTGATCTGGGACTCTACCTGATAATATTCAAATATGTCATAATCCTTATTATAATATTCCACTTTGTTTTTCAGATGGGACGACATCAGAGACACCAGTTCTCTTACCTTTTCGTAGTACTCTTTACTGTTTATCACAAGTCTGTCTATATCCTTTGTAAACATATCCCTGACAGTCCTATAAACAATGTTCATGTCTTTGTGCACTATTCTCGGGGTTACTCCGCTTCTTTGCTTTTGTTTTATATTATCCCAAAGCTTCATCAAAAAATTAATGTCATTGTTTATGTCCTCTGCTGTGCAATCCTCAGCTGCAGTCCTTATTATAAGCCCCATTCCTTTTGGCTTCAGCTCTTCTGCGATTTTTTTAAGTTTATCTCTTACTGCATCACTTTCTATGCGCCTGGATATGCCGATATATTCAACAGTGGGCATCAGTACTACAAATCTCCCGGGAAGAGTGATATGGGTAGTTATCCTTGCGCCTTTAGTGTCTATCGGCTCCTTGATAATCTGAACCATTATCTCCTGTCCGGCCTTTAAAAGCTCATCTATCTGATAGTCTTTATATTGTGCGGGGTCAACGCTTTCATCATCTTCATCAAAATATGTATTTGGCAGAGCATCCTTTACATACAAAAATGCATTCTTGTCCAAGCCTATGTCGACAAAGGCAGCCTGCATTCCAGGCAGTACATTTTCTACCTTTCCTTTGTATATATTGCCGGTTATCCTTTCATAGCTTTGCCTTTCAATATATATTTCAGTCAGTTCTTTATTTTCCAGCAGAGCAACTCTCGTCTGCCTTGAACCAACGTCAATGATTAACTCCTTCATCAGCATATACCCCTTTGTCCATCAATTCAAATTCGTCTCATATTCCAGAAGGTTCAAAAGCTTCCCATTTTTCTCAGCATATACTTCTTCCCTGTTTATCCTTATTCCATCAATATTATAACCTGAAAATTCCCTGAAAGCCACCATTAATAATTCCGGCTTAAGATTTGCCCTGCTTCCGCTGGAAAGAAGACAATCTATAATATGGGTATCACCTGTTGACTTAAATGGCCTGATACCCACTATCATAGGTCTTATATCGATTTCTTTGAGTTCAAAGCCCTTCTTCGGCTGTTCCTTCATGACCTTGATGCTTTTCTGTGCGGCAAATTCTTCAATACTCTTTTTCAAAGCCTCAGGCGCAACATTTTCGATATTCATACTGATAAGGTATCTTGCATGGGTTACAACAGCCATTGCACTCTTTGGGTTATCTCCAAGCTTTATGCCATGAAGTATTCTAATCCCTTCCGGGAGGGAACTGTTCAAACGTTCCATAAGCGCTTGGACATCCATTGGCTCGCCCAGCTTCAAATCCACATACTCTGCATTACTGGTAACGCCCAGGGATAAAGGAGCGCCGAAAGAAATTTCCTGGTGCGGATTAAAACCGCTGCTGTAGGATATAGGTATGCCTGTGCGTCTTATCGCTCTCTGGAACACCCTCATAAGGTCCAGGTGTGATATATATTTTACTTCATTTTCCTTTGTGAATTTCAATCTTACATTCATTATTTGCATACCCCGCCTTCCTGAAGCAGATTGATTCCGCAGCCGGTGCAGGCAACTCTGCAGTCTCTGGTAAGCTCCGCCTTAAGAGACTTTTTATATTCGCTTCTCAAGTATTTCTTTGTTACCCCTACATCTATATGATCCCAAGGAAGTGTCTCAGTAAGCTCCCGTCTCCTGACAGAGTAAAAATCCGGGTCAACACCTGTTTCCTTAAAGGCCTGCATCCAGGTATCAAACTTAAAGTACTGATCCCAACCGTCAAATTTGCATCCCAACTTCCATGCCGCAATAAGCACATCACAGAGTCTTCTGTCCCCCCGGGCAAATACAGCTTCCATATAGCTTACATACGGTTCATGCCAGTTAAAGGTAATCTGTTTTTTCTTTATTGCTTTTTGAAGGTATTTCTGCTTTTCAATCAAGGTCTCTATGGAATCCTGCGGTTCCCATTGAAAGGGTGTAAAGGGCTTGGGGACAAATGATGATGCGCTTGCAGTTACATTCAGGCCTTTTCCCCTTCTTTCCTTTGGTACCTCATAGTATCTATCTACAACCTTGAAGGTCAGATCAGCTATCCCCTGTATATCTTCCATTGTCTCTGTGGGAAGCCCTATCATAAAATACAGCTTGACGTTGCTGTAGCCTGTTTCGAAGGCAGCACCCACGGAATTTATAAGATCTTCTTCGTCTACACCCTTGTTTATGACGTCCCTCATTCTTTGTGTCCCTGCCTCAGGGGCAAAGGTAAGGCCGCTCTTTCTCACCTTCTGGACCTCTTGAACCAGCTTCAGCGAAAAGGAATCTATTCTCAGTGAAGGAAGTGAAAGTCCGATTTTGCTGCTCTCATATTTGGAAACCAGCTTTTCCACCAGCTCATTAAGCTTAGAAAAATCGCTGGTAGACAAGGATGATAATGAAATCTCCTCATAACCCGAGCTCTGAATAAGCTTGTCGGCTATTTCTACAAGCTCTTCAATCTCTCTCTCCCTTACAGGCCTGTAAATCATCCCTGCCTGGCAGAAGCGGCAGCCTCTTGTGCAGCCTCTGAATATTTCGAGCATAATCCTGTCATGTACTATATCTATAAATGGTACAACTATTTTATCCGGAAAATATGAACCCTTCAGGCTCTTTATTACCCTTTTCTTAACCTTTTTTGGCACATCAGCATCAACAGGCCTTATTTCCTTCACAGTTGCATCCTCATTGTATTCAATCTCATAAAGCTTCGGTACATAGACTCCCTGGATATGAGACACCTTCCTCAGGAATTCTTCCCTTGTACCCTTTGATTTCTTCCACTCCCTGTATTCATCCATAACCTCTAAAAGCATTTCCTCGCCCTCTCCAAGCATGAAGAAATCTACAATGTCGTACAGCGGTTCAGGATTATAAGCACATGGGCCCCCCGCTACAATAAATGGATGGTTCTCATTCCTTTCTCCTGACCTTATGGGTATCCCGGCCAAATCCAGCATGTTCACAATATTTGTATAGCTCATCTCATATTGAAGTGTGAAACCGACAAAGTCAAAGCTGTCAATATAGTCACGGCTTTCCAGCCCGAAAAGCTTAATGCCATTCTTTCTCATTTCCTCTTCCATGTCGGGCCAAGGTGCAAAAACCCTCTCGCAGAATATATCCTGCCGGTCATTTAACAGGTGGTATAATATTTTCATGCCAAGGTGCGACATTCCCACCTCATAAACATCAGGGAAACAAAAGGCAAATCTTATGTCTATCTGCCCAGGATCCTTATGTATGCTGTTCCACTCTGTCCCGATATATCTTCCGGGCTTTTCCACTCGGGGAAGCAGCTCCTCATATATGTATTCTTTAGTATTTTCGTATTTCATTTTTTCCTCCTGCATATTTTGCTTCGTTTCGCTCAGCAAAGGCAATAGGCACGAGGCAATAGGCAATGGGTTAAGGATTCCTTAAGGGTCTTAGATCCTTCACTACGTTCAGGATGACATTCCCCCAGAAACCTCGAAACCTCGAAACCTCGAAACCTACTTTATATTATTACATAATTATAGTATAAAATTCTACCTAAAGTTTATTGGCCGGCTATAATTTGTCCGACTCTGCCGTCATAACCGTATTTTAGGAAGCCTTTCATGATTTCATCTTCACTGAGTATTCTTTTAATCGAACCCTTTTCATCCAATACCTGCACATAGCATATTGTCACAGGGCTGAACCGGTTTACCGCTGTTCTTATCCGTGTATCCTCCCGGGCTTTTATGAATCTTTTTCTTATACGACTCTGGGATATCAATTTATTTTTTGTGCTGTTCCCGGTGAACAGGTAATAATAGGAGCTGAACTTTTTCTCTTTTGCGGTACCTATATATATAAAGACGGCTGTAATTATAAGAGCTGCACTTCTGCTTCCCAGGGTCAGCATATATATATTGCACCCCAGCAAAGCAAAGGCTGCAGCCCTTCCTCCCATAATTAAAATTCGTGTAGCTTGTCTGTAGCCCATAAAAAATACCAGCAGATTCCTCGCAATCTTGCCTCCATCCAGAGGAATGACCGGCACAAGATTAAATATACAGAGGATCAGGTTATATCTGAAGCTGATATTAATAAGCTCTGATATATCTCTGAAAAAATAGCATATCAGAGCCAAAGCAAGGCTTGCTGCAGGACCTGCTGCAGATATAGCAGCTTCAGCAATACCTCCGTATTTTGAAAGCTCTTCCATTCTGGCAACTCCGCCGTAGGGCAGCAGCTCGACCTCATAAACCTCCATCTTCAGTTTTCTCGCTGCAAGAACATGTCCGAATTCATGCAGGAGCACACTTGCAAACAATATTAACGACTGCTGCATCCATCCTGCGAAATAGCTTGCAAATAAAAAAAGGATAAAAAATACATTAAGTTTTATCCTCACTACATGAACCTCCAGCCATAAGGGCTTCCCTTATACAATTCCTCCTCCTATTGTATTCCCATCAGCTTATCCATCGGATCTACGGCCTTTCCTGCCTCCTGTACTTCAAAGTGCAAATGGGGTCCCGATGCAAGCCCTGTATCTCCCACTTCGCCGAGTATATCCCCCTGTTTCACACTTTGCCCCTCTTTGACATTTATTTTGTAGCAGTGGGCATACACTACCTCATACTTACCGCTTTGAACTCTCACATACTTGCCATTTACAGAATCCTCCCCCACCTTCAATACCTTGCCTGTTGTAGAGGATTTTATCGGTGTACCTACCGGAGAATCAATATCTATTCCGGTATGCATCTTCACAGTATTAAACACCGGATGGACTCTTTCGCCATATTCCGAGGTTATTTCTCCTTCCACAGGCATTATGAAGCTTGGATTGTTCTCAAAGCTTTCCCCTACAGGTTCTGCTGTTCCAATATTCTCTTTCGCCTCTGGTATTATATTCTTTATATTTGAAAAGGTTCCTAATGCGTTAGAAAGATTCATATTCCAGTTTATTGTGGTTTTTATTCCTTCCGAGATTGTATTTGTAAAATTTATATTTATGTTATTTATCAGAAGTACCACTGCTATGGTTAAGAGGGATATGAAGGACTGCGCCAGAAATCTGTCCAAATAGCTCTTCTCTCCGTATCTTCTTGTTTTGTACGCAGTACCGAATTTTCTGTATTCCTTAACATATTTAGGTCTTGGAATATTTTCAAAGTTATTGAAGTTATTATTGTTCATATATTCTCTCCCCCATAGTTCTTATATGTCTTAATATATTTATATTTATGTACAGGGGGATTTATGTCCAAAAAATGCAAAAAACCCGGGCAAAACTGCCCGGGTTTCAGTAAGTTAAAGCTTTGACTTGTCTTTCATTCTTTTAATGGGTATATTTGCAACAAGTGCAGGAACAGTTGAATCATCAATCTCTCTTTTTGTTCTTGTGAGTTTTATTTCAAGTCCTGCTTCGTCAATTTCCATATAATCTGATATTACCTGAATCAATTCGCCCTTTATCATATCGAGAAATTGAGGAGATACATTGGCCCTGTCATGGATCAAAACCAGCTTTAGTCTTTCCTTGGCTATATCCTTACTGCTATCATTCCTGCTAAACATCTTAAACAAGTCCATAACTAACACCTCCTCCTACTATTTTTTCTTATTTAATCCAAACAACTTTGCCATTCTGGCGAAGAATCCGTCGTCAGATTCCAGGTTCATGAATGGAACATCTTCTCCCATTATCCTTCTTACAACATTCCTGTATGCTTGCCCGGCCATAGACTGCTCTACTGCTATAGCAGGCTCCCCTTTGTTGGTAGAAACAACAATGAAATCATCATCCGGAACTACACCCAGGAGGTCAATGGCAAGAATATCGATCATATCATCTATATTCATCATATCCCCGCGTTTGACCATATCCATCTTGATTCTGTTTATTATAAGCATAGGGTTTCTAAGTCCGCTCGCCTCAAGCAGCCCTATTATCCTGTCCGCATCTCTTACCGCCGACACCTCCGGAGTGGTAACTACGATAGCCCTGTTCGCGCCGGCTATTGCATTCTTAAAGCCTTGCTCTATTCCTGCCGGACAGTCCAATAAAACATACTCAAATTCCTCTGCCAGCTCAGCGGTCAACTTCTGCATCTGATCCGGATTAACTGCATTTTTGTCCTTTGTCTGCGCAGCGGGGAGCAAATACAGGTTAGGATATCTTTTATCCTTTATTAAAGCCTGTCTCAGTCTGCAAACACCTTCAACAACGTCCACCAGATCATATACAATTCTGTTTTCCAAGCCCATTACAACATCCAGATTTCTGAGCCCGATATCTGCATCAACCAAAACAACGCTTTTGCCCTTAAGTGCTAAACCGGTACCTATATTAGCTGTGGTAGTTGTTTTGCCGACTCCACCCTTGCCCGATGTAACAACAATTACTTCACCCATTATACTACCTCCATTATTTATTGTGCCTGCCCAAATATAGCTATGAAAAAGATTTATCACTACTTATTCCGCAAATATGGTTCTACAACTATCATACCTTGCTTTACAGTAGCAATCTCGGGGTTGCTGAACTTACTGCCAAGCCCGTCCGGGGAGCGTGTAATAATATCCCCTATTCTAAGCTGTGTAGGCTGCATTTTATATGCAACTATGAATGCACCGTAATCACCATTGGCACCTGCCTGTACAATTCCCCGCATGGTGCCCATTATTATAACCGATCCGCCTGCCTTGATATGTGCTCCCGGATTCACATCCCCTACAACTACCACATCTCCTTTATATTGAATCAATTGTCCTGACCTGAGGGTGGCTCTCACAATCAAGGCTTCTCCTTTATGTACATCTTCAAAAGGAAGCTGCTCCAGCATGTCCGGTTTTTTTATATCAAAACGTTCAGCCTTCATGTCATGGCTATTTTCACTATAGCTGCCGACTACCGTCATCCCATATTCCTGCTCTATGACTTCCTTAAGCTCGTCATACTCCTCCTGAGTCAGCTTCTTTCCCTTGAAGTTCACAATCCTTGCACCTTCAAAAAAACGCTTGGAGGGTTTGATTTTCTTGTCCAGATTAGACTTTATTGTGTCCAGATCCATTTCCTCTTTGAGTATTATGTACAGACCTTCTTTTGTCCCTTTGAAAATAACTGCGTTTTCAGCCATGAAAATACCCCCTGAAGCTGTATGTTGAATAAGTGCATATAAGCTTTGTGTCTAAAAAAATAGCTTTATATTAGTTCTTCATAATTACCATAAATCCTTCTTTTCAGAGAAAAAAAGTATGTTTGAGGCAAATCAAACATACTTTTAACCTACGGTATTATATCGTTGTCCACAACCATATTATCTTTAGGCTCTTCCGGAGTCAGATACCCTTCAATAATAGCTCTAGCTACCGGTGCAGGGTAGTTTCCGTGCCCGCCCTGGAATATCAATACTGCAACCGCAATCTCAGGTTTTTCATAAGGTGCAAAGGCCACAAACCAGGCATGGGCGTCATAACCTTTTCCTGCTTCTGCAGTCCCTGTCTTACCTGAAATCACAACCTTACTGCCTGTAAAAGCACTTCTTGCTGTTCCGCCGGCTTCATTTGTAACCGCGTGCATCCCGCTTTTAATCGCTTCAAGATTAGCAGGCGAAATCTCTATCTTATCCACTACTTCCGGCTGCTTTGCGAGCTTCACGGTACCATCATAGCCTATTACTTTATCTACAAGATACGGCTTATATCTGGTGCCTCCATTTACTATAGACGCAACGGCATTTACTAGCTGCAGGGGAGTTACATCGTTCAAGCCCTGTCCGATTGTCGCATTAAGTACGTTTCCAGGCTGATACTTGCTTTCGCTGATATACCTCAATACTCTTTCCACAGCCTTGGTATCGGTAATACCAAGTTCTTTCAGTCTTGCCCTGATCTGCCTTGTGCCAGGGTTGTTGTCAATATATCCTTTTATTTCTTCACGTATCTTTTCATCTTTTATTTTCAGGTTGTTTACAAGATAGTTTTCCAGATATCTCTTATACAGTGCCTTTTTGTGTTTAGGCCCTTCTACATTGCCTTTATATTCCGAAGGCAATTCTATGCCTGTATAATCCCCAAAGCCGAATCTCTCGGCATATTTTTCAAATACTTCTCCGCCCATTCTCCTGCCGGTCTCGAAGAAGTAATAATTGCATGAGTTTTTAATTGCCAGGGATACATTTTGATTGTAATGAGGTATTCCTATCGATTTAAATATGGAACAGGATGGGGATACCCCAGGTATAGCAGTATAATAACCTTTATCGTATATCATTTCCGAAGGGGTGATTACATTAGTCTCCAATCCCGCAACTGCACTGACCAGCTTCATGGTTGAACCCGGAGGAAGAGTCGCTGAAATTGCATTGTTTATAAGCGGTTTTGGTGCATACACATCTTTACTTGTCGGCTGCAGCATCTTCCATGCCTCGTTGCTTATTCCTGCAGCAAATAAATTGGGGTCAAATCTGGGCTCACTTGCAAGAGCAAGTATCTTGCCTGTATTCACATCTATTGCTACTGCTGCACCGGAGGTTGCATTAGGATATGACTTCTCCTTGCCTTTACCGCTTCTTATTTCAGCCATAGTTTTTGCCAGGGAATCCTCTGCAATTTTCTGAAGCTTGGCATCAATGGTTAAGAACACTGTATCACCAGGGATTGGATCTATTTCGTTTATCGTATTTATTAAGGTTCCGTTAACATCTACCTCTATCTGTCTTGAGCCATCAGTACCTTTGAGGTACCTCTCCATGGAACTTTCTATGCCGGACTTTCCAATCAGGTCCTGAGGAGTGTATCCATGCTTTGACAGTTCCTCAAGCTCACTGCCTATCTTGCTCATGTAACCAATGATGTGGCTGGCAAACTCATTACCGACATAAGTTCTAATAGGCTTCTGTATTATTTCTACACCCGGCAGAAAAATCTTGTTCTCCTCTATCTTTGCTCTGGTTTCTTTCTTAATATTTGTGGCAATTTCCACCGGTTCATAAGCCTTATATTTATTCTGCCCTACCAGATATTTTACTGACAGGATTTTCTTTGCCTTATCATCATCATATACGTCCCTGGGTATCTTGTACTTCTTACACAGTGCATCAAACACTTCCTGGGCTGTTTGCTCAGGAGCAAAGCCATTGCTTTGCTTCCATTTAGTCTCTGATTTATCGAAATCATATTGAAAATCATTGATATCAAAAGGCAGTTCAACATTATTCTCATTCTTCATTATTTCATAAGCTTCAACGTCTATGGTATCCGGAGAAATGCTATAATCTGCCCTGAGCTTCGTAAATGCTTGACGGGCTGTTGCATTTTCCGGTATGTCATACTTTTTCTTCCAATTCATCTCATCATCCTGGAATGAAAACCTGATAGGATTTATGAGTATTGGTATTTCATCCTTGTAGGTATCCCCATTCTGTTCGATTATATTTATTGCAGAAAGTGCAATATCATTCAATGTATCCTGAGGTATTTCGGTTTTCATTATGTTCACGGAATAGCTCTGCTTGTTGCCTGCAATAACACGGCCGTATTTATCCACAATCTGGCCTCTGGGTGCGGTAACCGAGATATTCCTTGTCCTCAAAGTCTCAGATTTTTTCCAGTAATATTCACCTTTGACTATCTGCAAGTCTGCCAGTCTGAACACTATTACCAGAAATATCAGGACTGTAACAGCCCTTATAATATCAAGCCTATCCTTAAAATATTTTTTAAACATATGATCACCTTATTAATATATCTTTCTATCCATAAATGGGGCTTCATCCAGCTTATAAATATAACGGTACGCAATTGAACCGATTATCGAATTGTAGACAGCCTGAGGAAGAATTACCTTCACCAGCATGTACACATATGAGAATCCTGTACTTGGGATATTATTTGAAAAATAAGAGAGCAGCATAAAACTATGCTGAAATATTAAGATTGCAGCAAAATTGAAAATAAAGGACGGTATAAAGCTGTCCTTGAATACATTATCATGAGCCTGTCCAATGATATAACCTGTCACCATATACGATAAGGCATTAATACCTATAGTCTTTCCATACAGCATATCAATGAGTAACCCTATTCCGAGGCCGGTAAAGGCACCATAGGTACTTCCCCTCAAAATCGCGTATGCTACAATAATCATTATTGAAAAGTCAGGTTTTACATCGTATATACGCGTGTACTGAAATAGAGTGGATTCAAGTATTACATTCACAACCGCCAATGTGCAAAGAACCGCTATCCTCACAAGTTACCCCTCACTCCAGTGTTTTCAACACGACAAGTTTCCAGTTATTCAAGTGTTGAAAATGCACTTCCTTAATGTTGTACCTCTGCAGGATAAATAATCTTCCTGCCAAGAGGTATATTTTTATTTTACTGTTTTTATTACGAATACTTCTTCCAGCCTCTTAAAATCAACTGCAGGTTCTATTATAACCGTCTTCTGCAGCTTTCTTTCCTGCTTTTCAACACTCTGCACCTTGCCTATATATAAACCCTTAGGCAGTGTGCTGTATTCAGAAGTAATTATGTCATCGCCTTTGACTATATCCGCTTCAAGCTCCATAATTGCAATGACATCTGAATCGGAATTACCTGATACAATTCCCATATCCCTTGTCCTATTTACAATTATACTAACAGAGCTTCTTTCATCTATTATTGCCATTAGTTTGGAATAATTAGGCCCCACCTCAATTATCTTGCCAACCAGATACCCATGGCTGACTATTACGGCATCATTAACCGAAACTCCGTCATCTGACCCTTTGTCAATGGTATATACATCATACCAATTCCCGGGGTCCCGGCCTGTTACATTGGCACCAATATAATTAAACTGGGTGTTTGCTTCCTTAAATTCCAAAAGACTTCGTAACCGGTTGTTTTCCAAGGCCATTTGGATAAGCTGCCTGTTCTGTTCCTTAAGCTTCTCCAGCTCTGCCTTAAGTGCTTCATTCTCAGTTTTTAGATTTCTCAGATCGTATAAACTTTTAAATGTATTCCTAAAAAACTCTCCTGAAGTATAAAACACCCTCTGCACCGGGGTTATCACCCTTCCAAACACACCCTCGACTGCAGCAGGTCTTGTCCTACCCTGGGAAGTAAAAGCAATCAGTACTATTAAAAGTATTGATATTATTACAACAGAAATAAGCAGTTTATTTCTTATCTTCATACATGTATAACCTCACACTATTGTTTAGCGGGCGATTGATGAATCGCCCCGCTCAAGACCTCGAAACTATTTAACCTTATAACCCGTATCTGATTTACCTTTTGTGCATGAGTGAATATGACTTGCTTATTTCGTCATACTGCTCCAAAGCCTTACCTGTACCCATGGCTACGCAATCCAGCGGATTTTCAGCAACTTGAACAGGCATTCCTGTTTCCTGTCTCACCAAGGTGTCCAGGCCATGCAGCAAAGCCCCGCCTCCTGAAAGCATTATCCCTCTGTCCATAATATCTGCAGCTAACTCTGGGGGTGTTTTCTCCAGAGTGCTCTTAATACCGTCCAGTATGGTCTCAACCGGCTCCCTTAAGGCCTCAAGTACTTCCTCGGTAGAAATGGTTATTGTCTTAGGCAAGCCTGTTACAAGGTCCCTTCCTTTTATATCTATTGAGCCTTCAACCGCATGCGGGAATGCGGAGCCTATTGATATTTTTATTTCTTCCCCTGTACGCTCCCCTATTGCCAGGTTATAAGTCCTCTTAATATAGTGGACAATTGCTTCATCCTGCTTATCTCCTGCAGACCTTATTGATTTGCTGGTAACTATTCCTCCTAAGGAAATCACAGCTATTTCGGTAGTACCTCCACCCATGTTGACAATCATACTTCCTGTAGGCTCTCCAACAGGAAGCCCGGCTCCGATTGCAGCCGCCATAGGTTCCTCGATCAATCTGGCACTGCGTGCTCCTGCCTGTACTGCAGCTTCTTCAACCGCCCTTCTCTCTACTTCAGTAATGCCGGAGGGAACACTTACCAAAACCCTCGGTTTGCCTACTGGAGATCCTGCATAGGCTTTCCCAATGAAATACTTAATCATCCGGTGAGTAACGTTAAAGTCAGCAATAACGCCATCCCTCATCGGTCTTATGGCAACAATGTTTCCGGGAGTTCTTCCAATCATCTTCTTTGCTTCATCGCCAACAGCCATAACAGTGTTGTTGTCAAGCTTCATGGCAACAACAGATGGCTCCCTTACAATAATCCCTTTACCTCTTACATATACAAGGGTATTTGCAGTACCCAAATCTATCCCTATATCTTTTGAGAAAAAATTAAACAAACCCATTATATAGATTTCCTCCTTAACAAAATACACATAACAATTATATGATTATTTTACTCTATGGAAAGGTAAGAATAAATACTATATCTATTTCATATGTTTTACAAGTACATTACAAGTTATTCACTTAAGCCGTCATGTTTGTATTTTTTTGTTAATTTCCCAAGCAATGGGCTTTAGAATAGACCCTTTTCCTTCATACTTATATACCTACCATCTCCAATAATTATATGATCAACAAGTTCTATACCAATAAGCTTCCCAGCCTCATAAATCCTCGCAGTTATTGCTGTATCCTCGCTGCTTGGAGTTGGATCTCCGCTTGGATGATTATGTACCATAATAATACTTGCACTGGATTTCTTTATCGCCGGATTAAAAACCTCCCGGGGATGTACGATTGAAGCATTCAGGCTTCCTACCGATACTTCCTCCACTGATATGAGGTTGCATTTTATATTCAGAAGTATAAGCTTCATGTGTTCTTTTCTAAGATATCTCATTTCTTCCATCAGCAAATCTGCAACATCCTGCGGACACTTAACCGGCTTGTCCGCACCGGGTTCAAAAGCAGACAAACGCTTTCCCAGCTCTATTGCCGCCTTTATCTGCGCAGCTTTGGCTCTGCCTATGCCATTTATACAGGATAGCTGCTCCACATCATTGTCGACTAAATACCTAAGCCCCTGATCTTGTTTCAATATCCTGTATGCCATAGAAATTGCACTTTCATTCTTGGTACCGGTTCTCAGAAGTATTGCAAGAAGCTCCGCATTTGAGAGCACGGCAGCACCATGCCTTATAAGGCGTTCTCTTGGTCTTTCCTCTGCCGGAAGCTCTTTTATTGTCGTGTGGTTTTCCTGCATACTCATATTGAACGCTCCTTTTTTCTAAAGCAGCTTCACTCCGAAGTATTCCAGCATTTTTCCCAGCCGGAATAATGGAAGTCCTACTACATTAAAATAATCTCCTTCTATTCCTTCAACAAACAACGAACCCATGCCCTGTATTGCATAAGCCCCCGCTTTGTCCATGGGTTCTCCCGTATTTATATATGCTGTTATTTCAGCATCTGAGAGCTCCTTCATTTTCACCTTTGTGCACTCATACTCGGTCAGGCTTTTTCCTGTTAAGGTGTTCATAATGCTTAGCCCCGACAACACCTGGTGCTGCTTTCCACTGAGCTTTTTCAGCATATTAAAAGCATCTTCCCTGTGCTTGGGCTTTCCCATAATCTCATCAAGAAATACAATAGTATCAGAACCGATTACCAATGCCTCTCCCTGTATAGACTGTGCCACGTCCGACCCTTTCATATAAGCAAAGTGTTCAACCAGCTTTGAAGGAGGCAGTTCAACTGCTTGTTCTTCAAATTTAGACGGCATTACTTCAAACGTAACTCCAAGCTGCGCCAGTAATTCTTTTCTCCTTGGTGAATTCGATGCCAATATTATTCTCATAAGTCTCCCCTGTCTGTATGTATAATATATCACTACAGTCTTCTGTATAAAAATATTGCAAGTATAATACCCAATATGCTGAATACATTTATACTTAAGCTGAAGCCGAAGGTAAGCCTGAGCACATGAAAATTCCACTCATGTACAGAAACTCCCAAGTTATATCCATATTTCAGAATAGGCAAATACTTACCAAGCAGTTCACCTAAAAACCCGCCCACAACTAAACCACATAACACCATCAGAAGCATTATCCAACCGCTTCTGCTGCTCTCTCTTCTCAATACGTTCATCTCCTTTATTATTTTCTTTTTTAATAAAAACATGAGGTGCATAACGTTAATCTGTTTAACCTGGCGTAAGTTCAGTAATTCGAATATTGCCTACATTTTTAAGTTTAACATTTTAAGTACTAGACTTCAACTTTTTTGGAATTCATTTGACAACCAAAAATCGACAGTTCATATATTAAAGAACAGATTCGGCCGCGGCCGCATTTGAAGCCCATGTGCTATACAATAAAAAACATGGGTTAATACGAATATTAACCCATGTTTTACTTAATGTGACCTTATTTCATTTCGATAGCATCTTTTGGGCACTTCACAGAGCACTGGCTGCAGCCGACACATTTGTCGTCCAGAACCTTATGCTTGCCTTTAAGCTCACCTTCAATTGCTTCAAAGTTGCAGTTCTTTTTACATATTGTACAGCCTATGCACTTGTCATCATTGATATAAGCCTTTTTCCTGTCTGCAAAGTTTGCATATATAGTTTTTGTAGGGCAGACCTCAGCGCACATCATGCAGTTGACGCATTTGCTGTAGTCTATCTTCGCAACGTTATTTTCAACCTTGATTGCATCAAACTTACATGCCTTCACGCATTTTTGGCAGGCTATGCAGCCAACCTTGCAAACTTCCATAGTAGCTTTACCCTTATCCTGATTCTTGCAAAGCACTCTTACCTTTTTGGATACAGGAACCAGTTCGATTATTCCCTTAGGGCATACTGCTATACACTTCTTGCATGCAGTACATTTTTCTTCATCAACAACGGCGACACCGTTGACTACATGAATAGCATCAAAAGGACATTCCCTAACACAGGTACCAAGGCCTGTACAACCAAAACGGCAGCTCTTGGAGCCTCCGGCAAGCATTTCAGCCGCCTTGCAATCCTGTATTCCCTGATATTCATATTTTTCTTTTGCATTATTGCAATCCCCGCCGCAAATTACTCTGGCAACCTGACGCTCTACGTTACTTGCTTCCACACCCATAATTACGGCAAGTTTTTCCGCAAGGGCCGCTCCTCCCACCGGACAAGCAGTAATTGGTGCTTTGCCGCTTGCAACAGCATCAGCCAAAGCATCACAGCCTGCGTAGCCGCACGCACCGCAGTTAGCACCGGGTAAAACTTCTCTGACTTCTGTAACCTTGGGGTTAACTTCAACAGCAAATTTCTTTGATGCATATGCCAATACAATACCGAAGAAAACTGCAATTCCCCCCAGAACTATTACAGGCCAGATTATATTATTAATCAAGGTACTCACCTCTACTTTCTATAATAACTATAGCAGTCCGCTAAACAAGCCGCTGAACCCAAGAAAGGCAATGGAGAACAGACTTGCTGCCAACATCGCTATCGGGAAGCCGTCCAGGGCTTTCGGAGTGGGTGCCAATTCAAGTCTCTCTCTAACTCCGGCAAAGAGCACTATAGCGAGTGTAAAGCTTAAGCCTCCGCCAACTCCATTTATAAGCGTCTCAATAAGATTGTAATTGCTCTGAATATTTAATATGGCAACACCCAACACTGCACAGTTAGTAGTAATAAGTGGCAGATAGACACCAAGCGCCTGATACAATGTAGGGCTTGTCTTTTTAATAACCATTTCAACAAACTGAACAAGACCTGCTAT
>CAZUGK010000059.1:0-6250 GCA_964619815.1 uncultured Clostridiaceae bacterium
TATAAATAACGTAAAAAGTTCAGTTAAATCAATGGGTAGAGGTGTTTTGCAAACGTCTACAAAATTACTTTGAATAGGAGAGAAAATAATGGCAGTAGTAAAAGCGTTTAGGGCTATAAGGCCCACACCGGAGTTGGCCGATAAAGTAGCAGCTCTTCCTTATGATGTAATGGACAGTAATGAGGCAAGAGAAATGGTTAAAGGGAATCCATACTCATTCCTGCATGTTGACAAGGCAGAAATAGATCTTGACCCTGCTATTGATCTTTATGACAAGAGAGTATATGAAAAGGCCAGAGACAATATGAATGGTATGATAAAGGACGGGACATTGCAGCAGGACAAAAATAATTACCTGTACATATACAAGCAGGTGATGAATGGACGTGCACAGGTAGGTCTTGTGGGCTGTACCTCAATAGATGATTATATCAACAATATAATTAAGAAGCATGAGTTTACCAGAGCAGACAAAGAACAGGACAGAATAAACCATGTTGATTATTGTAATGCAAATACAGGACCGATATTCCTTACCTATAGGGCAAAAAAATCAATCAATGACATGGTGAACAGCTGGATGACAGGCCATAAGTCTGTATATGACTTTGTATCTGAAGATGGAATAGGCCATACTGTGTGGGTAATCGATGATGAGACTGTGATAAAGAAGCTGGAAGCTGAATTTGCAGCCATTGACTATCTTTATATAGCTGACGGACATCACCGTTCTGCATCTGCCGTAAAGGTAGGACTCAAAAGAAGGGAGCAATTCCCCAACTACAAGGGTGATGAGGAATTCAACTTTTTCCTTTCGGTTCTTTTCCCTGATGAGCAGCTTTATATAATGGATTACAACAGGGTAGTAAAGGACTTGAACAGCAATAGTGAGGATGAGTTTGTAAACAAGGTCAGAGAAAAATTTGATATTGAAGCATACAATGGAAATGGCCCATTCAAACCGACCGCTAAGCATACTTTTGGAATGTATCTGGATGGAAAATGGTATAAGCTTACCGCCAAGGCAGGTACTTTCAATGAAAAGGACCCGGTTGACAGGCTGGATGTATCCATAATGCAGAACAATCTCCTTAGCCCTATACTGGGAATACAGGATCCGAGGACTGACAAGAGAATAGACTTCGTTGGAGGCATAAGAGGGCTTATAGAGTTGGAAAAGAGAGTAAACGCCGGTATGAAGGTTGCTTTCTCCATGTTCCCTACTTCCATTGATGACCTTATGGCTATTGCTGATGCAGGGCAGGTTATGCCGCCTAAGTCAACCTGGTTTGAACCAAAGCTGAGAAGCGGCTTGTTTATACATGAACTTTAAAATTTAAATAACGTTAAAAAGCACTCGACTGGAGTGCTTTTTTTCTGTGCGCGCTGCCAGCGAAGCTGGGCCACACTTGCCGGTGCAAGTCCGGCACGGGTAATTGCCAAGAAACCCGTTAGCTAATCCCGGGGTGTCACAGTAATGTAGAGTGCTAAGCGGGAGGATAGAGCATACTTCTCTTGACAGGAAGCAGGATAGGTATTATAATGACTTTACAGTCAATGAATAAGGAGTCATTATATGAAAAAAACTGCCCGAGCTCTGCAAAAGGAGCAGACAAAAGCCCTGCTTCTTAAAACCGCATATGATGTATTCTCGGAAAAAGGCTTCATGAGTACCCGCGTGTCGGACATTGCACAGGCCGCAGGGGTTTCCCATGGAACGGTGTTTGTCCATTTTCGTTCACAAGAAGCGATGATCGAGGAGGTGGTTGTCTTTTACGGGCAAAAGATTGCCATGCGAACTCATGTGCTTGCGCAGTCCTGCGAGCACCTGTCGGAGCTGCTGTGGGCGCACCTGGATGGAATTATGGAGTTTGAACCGTTTTACACGCGGCTGGTAATCGAAAACAGACTGCTGCCGCCCGGTGCGAGAGACAGCTTTATTGCGACCCAGTCCGCCATTTCCTTTCATTTCAGTCAGGTGGCGCAGCGGGAGCTAAAGTCTGCTCAAAGCGATGAAGTCCCTTCTTACCTGCTATTTAACATGTGGGTGGGGTTGGTGCATTATTATCTGGCAAACGGGGATCTATTCGCTCCGGAGGGTCACGTCATCCGGCGATACGGCGAAACACTGGTCAAAAGCTTTATGAAGCTGGTGACGGGAAAGGAGGAAAAATTAAATGAATGATAACTCCAACAAAATACTCAAAGCAAAATCCTGCTACGGCCACCTAGGCGGAACACTAGGCAACCGACTGTTTGAGCGCCTGCTGGAGCTAAATTGGTTCGAGCAGGAGGAGGGCATGGCCACCGTGTATCGGCTGACGGAAACAGGAAAACAGGAATTTGCCCGGTTGGGCGTCGACTTTATGAAAAGAGGTAGATGAAATATGCAGAATCAAAATCCATTTGTGGTATTTAAGAGTGAAGCCCCACAGGTCGCCGCTGCTTTTGACGGCCTGATCAATGCCATTTCCTCGCAGGATGGGCTGGACGCAAAAACACGTCAGCTCGTCTACATTGGCATCAAAGCTTCTCAGGGTGATGCGGGAGCGGTGACTGCCCATGTTCCCATGGCAAAGTCCCATGGTGCCACCCGCGACGAAATCCGGGATACCATTTTACTCACGCTTACTGTGTCCGGTGTGCAAGGCATCGCACTTTGCCTTGTCCCCGCGCTGGAAGTATACGAAAGCTGCTGAAAAAGGGGGGAACATACTATGAAACTGTGTATAGCCTGTGGGATGCCCATGATAAAGCCTGCCGATTATCCTATGCAGGATGAAAGCAAGGATTATTGCGTCTACTGTGCAAGACCGGACGGTTCCATGCAGTCCTACCCGGAAAAGGTGGAAGGAACCACCGATTTCCTTATACAAACTCAGGGTCTGGACAGGCAGGCCGCCCACGCTGCCGCCATCCGCATTTTGGCGAAGCTGCCCGCATGGCAGGGAGTACTGGAGGAGAGCGAATGAAAAATCCAAAATGCCTAGGCCATTTTATCTGTGGCAACACCTACCGTTGCGTCTGGGCGCTTCATGAATAACCTACCTGTTTGTTATAGACGATGAAGACAAAGCGGAATGGTATAAAAGCGGGAAGCCTTGAGTTGATCTCAAGACTTCCTGGGATGTGCTAATCCTGGCATATGGGCAATGTCATTTTATAGAGTATTCTGCTATTTTTAAAAGTTCCTTATTAGAATTTTCCTGGGAAATAAGCGTTCTGTCAAACGCATACCATTTTTCAATCATGGCAATTTCAAGAAAGCAAAGACATATCCCCATATCGATTGAGTTGTAATAAGGCAGTTTAGCGGCGGGAATAAACGATTTTATCTTTGTATTGCGACATACTTTTATGCGATCGCTGCTGCTGGCAATTCTCCAAGGCTGTGTATTGCAAGCACTTGGCGCAAGCCGGACTGCTTGTATCACGTCAGAATTGAATTCTCCTTGCCATATCTCCTCCCTGCTTTTGCGTTTAAAGTCTGAAACTTTTTTACGAAAGTCCTCCGGACAGCTCTTACCGAAAGCCAGCATAATAACGTAATCCAACCCGTCAAGCTGTGTTTCTTTTGGCTTTGCCAAAGCATACCAACATGCGCCTATTTCATAAGAAGCTAAAAACAAATCCATCTGTTCCAGCAAATATCCTGCATTCAGAAGATAAAGAGGTTTCTTTTCACTATACAACTGCAGGCAGTATTCACCGCGTTTGGCTGTGGTGTCTGCCCTTTTTACAATTTCAAACCTGATTTTTATATCATGGACAAGAGGAATTAGCTTTTCTGTTTTCTGTTGGATTTTTTTCAGTTCATCTTCTGTCAAAGCCAGTGTTTCATCAAACTTTCTCATGGATTTTCTTTTGAAAATCATGTCATATAATTCTTTCATAATAGCTTTACTTCTCCATATACAATTTATTTTGTTAGGAATTCGAATTCTCTAAATGATAATGTCATGCTATCATGTTATAAAAAAGAAAACAAATCAATTTTTAAAATTTGCCCTTTTGTTGCTTCCCATTTGGTTGATTGCTATTTTACGCTTCGTATACAATCCTAACAAAGCGTCTTTTTCCGATCTTTAATACATCACCATTGGTCAGGACGGCATCAAGCTCCTCAAGCTTTTGTTGATTGAGTTGTACACCGCCTTGCTGAACCAGTCGCCTGAATTCCCCGTTGCTGGACGCTAAACCTCTTTCCACAAGCAACGGGATGATTTCGGTCAACCGGCTTTCTGCTTTAATATGAAGCTCGGGGATCTGATCGGGAATCGCTTTTTTGCTGAAGGCCGTATCATAATATTCTTTCGCCTGAATTAACTCCTGCTCCGTATGGTACAGGCGGGTAATGATCTCTGCAAGAGAATACTTGACGTCTCGTGGGTTTTTGCCCTGTGCCAGCTCCTGCCCGACAGCTTCTATGCGGTCCGGATGCTCATCTGTTGCCAGCTCAAAGTATTTGAAAATCAGCTCGTCGGGAACCTCCATGACTTTTTTAAACATCACCTCGGCGGACTCATAGACCCCGATGTAGTTCCCAAGACTCTTGCTCATTTTCTCCACGCCGTCCAGCCCTTCCAGAAGCGGCATAAACATTGCTATCTGCTGAGGCTGGCCCATGGCCTTCTGCAAGGTTCTGCCCATCAGGATGTTAAAAGTCTGATCGGTGCCGCCCAGCTCGATATCCGCTTTCAGTGCGACTGAATCGTATGCCTGCATCAATGGATAAAAGAATTCATGAATACCGATGGGGACATTATTGCTGAACCTGTTCTGGAAATCGTCCCGTTCCATCATTCTGGCGACCGTAGTCGTTGCGGCGAGATTAAGAACGTCCTCAAAATTCAGCTTGCTGAGCCATTCACTGTTATAGCGGACAGTTGTTTTTTCCTTGTCCAGCACTTTGAATATCTGCTCAAAATACGTCCGGGCGTTTTCCTTTACTTGCTCATCGGATAAGGCATTGCGGCCCTTTGATTTTCCGGACGGGTCACCGATTTTTCCGGTAAAATCACCGATAATGATCACGGCTTCATGTCCCAAATCCTGCATTTGTTTGATCTTGCGAAGCACCACGGCATGACCCAGATGGATATCCGGCGCGCTTGGATCAAGCCCCAGCTTGATAACCAAGGGGCGATTGTTTTTGATGGATTCCGCCAGTTTGCTTTTCAGTTCTTCCTCATCCACCAGCATACTGACGCCTTTTGTAATGATGCGAAATTGTTCCTCCACTGTTTTCATTTCCAACTCTCCTTGAATATTAAATATTATTTAATATAAGCAAGGTCTATAAGATTGGGAAATAAAAAACTCCCGTCCTTCTATTTCCAGAAGGACGAGAGCACGCTCCCGTGTTACCACCTTACATTTACGGACAACTCACATTGCCCGCCTCTTCGAGTACGCCATAACATATGGTTATACTCTAAGCACTATAACGTGTGCAGGAATCCGTCACAGCCTACTTGAAAAACGTTCGGTGTGAAGCTCAAAGACGTATTCATAACCAGTCTGCCATGCGCCTCTCATCACCCGGCAACTTTCTGTTTGTGGTACAGGTTACTACTTGTTCTTATCACAGCTTTTCGATCTTATACTCCGAAATGCAGATGTCTCTGCAAATCTTCGTTATGCAGATATTAAATTAGTGGATATTATAGCTTGGAAAAAGATAATTGTCAAGCACTTTCATCTTTTCTTCGAATACCCCCCAAGCTGTCACGCTAAGTGGCAGCTTTTTCATCCTCCAATTCAAAATGAAAGGAATGAATCCCTATTCAAAGTATTGTCTGTTTGAAAAAGCAGGCGGTATTTTTTATGCCATTTTTCATAAGAACAGGAGGTGCAAAAGGGAGCCTTGACCCCACACAGGTAAAGGCCATTTTTTTCTTGCAAACATTGTTCGAATATGCAGGAAAAAAATCAATATCATTCATACAAAATGAATAAATATAATATTTAACATACATTAAAAGAAAACATTGCGACGAAAAAGCATATTGAAATGAGGTAGGTTGTTGCAAATAATTAATTAGTATTAAAAGATTAATTGCATTGCATAAATATAATAAAAAATGCAATTATAAGTTGACACACATTCAATTGACTAATATAATAAATAGAAATAGCAATATACAGGATAATAGGAGGTCTCTATGGGAAAAGCATTAACCCAAAAAATAATCGGAAAGAATAAAATAGCAGGAGTGCTTGAACCGGATGGAGAGGTGACTGTAAAGGT
>CAZUGK010000059.1:6260-23566 GCA_964619815.1 uncultured Clostridiaceae bacterium
AATCAGACACTGACTCAGGATTCAACCGGTACTATGGTATATCTGCAAATGGAAGCGATGCATATCCGAAAGGTAAAAACTGAGCTTTCGGTCGCATATATTGATCATAATACTCTGCAGACAGGATTTGAAAATGCGGACGATCATGCATTTATAAAGAGTGCAGCAGCAAAATACGGCATTATATATTCAAAACCGGGAAATGGAATTTGCCATCAGCTTCATTTGGAGCGTTTCGGCAAACCTGGTTGTATTCTTTTAGGTTCTGATAGTCACACGCCTACAGGAGGCGGCCTTGGGATGCTGGCAATCGGTGCTGGGGGGTTGGATGTAGCCGTAGCGATGGCCAATGGCACATATACCTTCAGGATGCCCAGGCTTTTGAATATAGAATTGGTTGGAAAGCTTAATCCCTGGGTTTCGGCAAAGGATGTGATTTTATTCATCCTTAAGCTTCTGACGGTTAAAGGCGGCGTAGGGTATGTTATTGAGTATTCGGGAGAAGGTGTAAAGGCTCTTTCGGTAACAGACCGTGCGACTATAACCAATATGGGGGCAGAACTGGGAGCTACCACATCAATTTTCCCAAGTGACGAGGCTGTTCATGATTTTCTGAGGAGGCAGGGCCGGAAAAAGGATTTTGTCCCATTGGCCGGAGATCCGGATGCACAGTATGACAAGAAAATCAGAATCGATTTGAGCGAAATAATACCAATGACTGCAAAGCCTCATAGCCCTGATAATGTGGAAGCTGTTCAAAATATGAAAAATGTGAAGGTGAATCAAGTCGCCATAGGCTCTTGCACAAATTCATCCTATACTGATTTGATGAGGGTGGCAGCTATTCTTAAAGGGAAAAGAGTTCATCCTGATGTCAGCCTGGTTATTTCACCCGGGTCCAGCAATATACTGAAGATGATGGCAGAGAACGGTGCAATAGGTGATCTGATTGCTGCCGGAGCCAGAATTATTGAAGCCACCTGCGGACCATGCATTGGAATGGGACAGGCGCCGGCATCGGGAGGGATTTCTCTGAGAACCTTCAACCGCAACTTTAAAGGACGATCCGGAACCGATAGTGCAGAGGTATATATTGTAAGTCCTGAGACGGCAGCGGTTTCTGCAATTAGCGGATACTTAACGGACCCGGAAGCATTGGGTATTGAATATCCTGCTATTGAGCTCCCTGAAAGCTTTGCGGTTTATGATAATTATTTCATCTATCCAACTTCTGAAGGGACTGACACTGAACTGGTAATGGGGCCGAATATAAAGCCGTTTCCTCTCAACAGGCCGCTTGCAAATTCGCTTGAGGGAAAGCTTCTTCTCAAGACAGGTGATAATATTACAACGGATGATATCATGCCTTCCAATGCAAAGCTGCTGCCTTACCGTTCAAACATTCCGGAATTGTCAAAATACTGCTTCGGCACTATAGCAAAGGACTTCAGGGACCGGGCCCTTGAAAGCGGGGGTGGTTTTGTCATGGGAGGAGAAAACTACGGACAAGGCTCCAGCAGGGAGCATGCAGCATTGGTGCCTTTATACCTGGGAGTCAAGGCTATCCTGGCAAAATCCTATGCCAGGATCCACAAAGACAACCTGATAAACTCAGGGATACTGCCTCTTGTTTTTTCAAACAAAAAAGATTATGAACATTTTGATGAATATGATGAAATTGAAATGGTTAAGGTTATAGATGGACTTAAGTCAGAAAGACTTGTCAAGGTTATAAACAAAACAAAAGGGTTTGAAATTTTATGCCGATTTGAAGGATCGGAGACAGATGTTGAAATACTGATAGCTGGAGGGTATCTTAACTATATGGAAGCGATCCGGGAAGGAAGGTGCTCATAATGCATCGAATTACTCTTATTCCCGGTGATGGGATAGGACCTGAGGTTTCGCTGGCAGCCAGAAGGGTCATTGATGCAGCAGATGTCAAGATTCACTGGGATATAGTGAATGCAGGCGAGAAAGTCATGGAAGCAACGGGCAGCTTGGTGCCGGATGAGGTATATCAAAGCCTGGAGCAGAACCGGATTGCACTCAAAGGTCCTATTACAACGCCTGTAGGGAAAGGCTTCAGAAGCATCAATGTCATGCTGAGAAGCAAATACGACTTATATGCCAATGTGAGGCCGGTTATGTCTATGCCGGGGATTATTACACCTTTTAACGGGATAGACCTGGTCATATTCAGAGAGAATACCGAGGATTTGTACAGCGGTATAGAGAGCACAAAAGAGCCCGGCAAAGCAGAAGCTGTCAAGGTAATTACGGAATATGCATCAGAGCGTATTGCAAGGAGCGCCTTTAAATACGCTGCAGAAAATGGCAGAAAGAAAGTAACTGTTGTACACAAGGCAAACATACTTAAGCTGACTGACGGACTTTTCCTGGAGACTGCCAGACGTGTATCAAAAGATTATCCTATGATAGAATTTCAGGATATGATAATAGATAATATGTGCATGCAGCTGGTCATAAAGCCTGAGAAGTACGATGTCATACTGACCATGAACCTGTATGGGGATATTTTATCGGATTTATGCGCAGGTTTGGTGGGAGGATTGGGAGTTGTACCGGGAGCCAACATAGGGAATGACATGGCGATTTTTGAAGCTGTACATGGAAGCGCACCTGATATTGCCGGAGGAAATATTGCAAACCCTACGGCATTGATTCTGTCAGGAGCAATGCTGCTGGATCATATAGGGGAGAAGCAGGCAGCCGAGAGAATCAGGTGTGCTGTGTTAACAACATTGAAAAACGGGAGTATGTTGACGGTAGATATGGGTGGAACTGCTTCGACAGAAGCATTTACTGAAGCAATTATCGATAGCTTATAAAAATTACCCGGAGGGAGGGATATAAATGAACAATGAGTTTCAGAATAGTGCATTTTTAAATGAATTGGCTGAAAAAACTGCATTAAATGATTTTATTGACTCTAAATACTATGACATGTACGAAGTTAAAAGAGGACTCCGTAATGAAAACGGAACCGGTGTCCTGGTAGGTCTGACCCGCATTGGTTCAGTTGAAGGCTACAGTGTAGAAAACGGGAAGAAGCTTCCTGCTGAAGGGGAAATGTATTATAGAGGAATAAGTATTAAGGAATTGGTCGCGGGTTTTCAGAAGGAAAACAGGCGGGGTTTTGAGGAAACTGCCTATTTGCTTTTATTCGGTGAGCTTCCGACAGAGCAGTCGTTGCAGTATTTTAACGAGATGCTGGATGAATGCAGGGATTTACCCAATGGGTTTACTGAAAATATGATACTCAGGATACCCAGCAGGAATGTTATGAACAAGCTTCAGCGGAGCATCCTGGTGCTATATTCCCATGATGACAACCCTGACGATATTTCTATAAGTAATGTATTGAAGCAAAGTATTGAGCTTATTGCCAGATTTCCTACCATTATTTCATATGGCTATCAGGTAAAAGCCCATAATTTTGACGGCAAGAGCCTTTATATCCATCCGCCTAAGCCGGGAATCGGTACGGCAGAAAATATACTGCACATGATCCGGCCGGATAATGCCTATACTATGGTTGAAGCCGAAATACTTGATCTTTGTATGGTTATACATGCTGACCACGGAGGCGGTGACAATTCATCCTTTGCTACCCATGTAGTCTCCTCCAACGGGACAGATACCTACTCGGCCATTGCAGCAGCGGTCGGCTGCCTGAAAGGGCCCAAGCACGGCGGTGCAAACATCATGGTGAAGGATATGGTTGACAACATCCGTGAGAATGTTACAGATTGGGGCAATCGTGCAAAGCTTAAGGACTACCTGTACAAGATAATCAAAAAAGAGGCGTATGACAAGAAAGGACTAATTTACGGGATGGGACATGCTGTTTATACCCTATCTGACCCAAGGGCGGTTCTTCTGAAAAAGAAGGCATATGACCTGGCACTTGAGAAAAATGCTATTCCGGAATTTGAACTGTATAAAAACATAGAAGAACTGACAACTGAACTTATTAAGTCCATAAAGGGGCAGGATACATTTATTCCGGCCAATGTGGACCTATATTCAGGTTTTGTATATGATAAGCTGGGCATACCAAGTGAATTATATACCCCGATTTTTGCAGCATCCCGTGTAGCCGGCTGGTGCGCACACCGGCTTGAAACAATTGCCGGCGATAACAGGATTATCCGCCCGGCCTATAAGAACGTCAATCCAAAAATGAACTATACTCCTATAAAAGACAGAGTAGTTTAATCAGATGAAAAAGATTGTGGAAAAGCTGATCCTGGTGTAAAATATAAAAGGCTTCTAATAAAGCATATTAACAAATAAAGAAGCCTTTTATTGCTATTTGGTCGGAGATGATAAAATGAAATGGTTGCGTGTGATGCAGACAGCAAAATGCAGATTGAGAAGCTTTGTAGCTTGTGATATTTTACTCTTTATCGGAATTTTTCTGCTCAAGCTTTTGCTTTTTAACTGGTTTATTGACGGAGGTATCGCCAGCGTCGCACTGTTCGCTTCTGTTCTAGGCGCAGTATTGATACTTGTTTGCTGGACACACCTTGTACCGGGGAAATTGAGACTGGTTCTTCTTTATATTATAGACTGTGTTGTAACCTTTGTTATAATAGCCGACACATTATTTTACAGGTATTTCAGCAACGTGATTTCTATGAATGTTCTGGCTCAGGCTTCAGTTGTTACTTCAGTGAAGAGCAGCATTATCAGTTTGCTACATGTATCTGACGTAATATTTGTGCCGGATATTCTGATAATTCCCTTTGTGTTACTTATGGGCAACAAATCAGAAGGAAGCGTCGATATAAGCTATGGAAAAAGAATCGTAAGCTCATTATTTGCCCTTGCTATGGGATTCATGCTTTGCAGCTATGGAATATTGAACCTGCTGAAAACGCAGCCAGACATATTCAAATCCTTTTATGACAGGGTTTATATTGTTCAGAATATAGGATTGCTGAGCTTTCACAGCATAGATGTCTTTAAATTTGTTGAATCCAGGGATAAAGCAGCATTACCCGTATCGGAGGAGAAGATCAAGGAGATAGGCGAATTCCTTAAAGGCAGGAAGGCTGAACAACCGCTGAACCCTAAGCATCATGGAATCGGCAAGGGGAAGAATCTGATTGTGATTCAGGTGGAAGCTCTCCAGGAGTTTGTCATCAATAAAAGCATCAACGGCAAGGAAATAACTCCGAATTTGAACAAACTGATAAAGAACAGCCTATACTTTGACAACTATTATACTGAGACAGCAGGAGGCGGAACCTCTGATGCCGAGCTCCTTTCAAATGTATCGATGTTTCCGGCAAAAGAAGGCGCAACGTACATAAGGTTTTCGGGAAACGACTACTACTCCCTTTCCAGGAAGCTTTCGGGGCAAGGCTATAGTACTTCCGCGATGCATGCTTACAGGCCAGGTTTTTGGAACAGGAGCATAATGTATAACACTCTTGGGTTTGATAAATTTGTGAATAAGGATGATTTTATACAGGATGAGATCAGCGGAATGGGACTTACCGATAAGTCTTTCTTCAGGCAATCCCTTGAATATATGGAGAAACAAAAGGAACCGTATTATACGCTTCTGATAACCTTAACAAGCCACTATCCCTTTGATAATGACAAGAAGTATTTCAGCAGTTTTGATGTTGGAGAATATAAGGATTCTTTCTTCGGAAATTATCTGGAGACAATCCACTATGCGGATGAAGCCATGGGAGAGTTCATAAGAGAACTTGAAGCAAGAGGCTTGATGGATCGCTCGGTTCTGGCGGTATACGGGGATCATTTTGCGATACCGAAGGATAAAAAGGAGTATCTGGAGAAATACCTCGGACTGGAAGATATGGATGAATACAACTGGGTGAAGCAGCAGAAGGTACCTCTTATTATTCACGTACCAGGCGGGGAGTTGAAGGGTGTAAGGCATATAGCCGGGGGCGGAGTAGATTTTATGCCTACAATATTGAATATTATGGGAGTTGACGGCAGCGATATGCCGATGCTGGGCAGGGATTTGCTGAATTCACAGGAAGGCATGGCAGTGCTGCGTCATGGATATTTCATAACCGATAGATACATATGTCTTACTTCACATGGGGAAGCTTATGAAACGGAAACCGGTAAAAGCTACCCAATAGAGAAGCTTAAGAAGGAAATTGAGCTTTCAGCTAAACTCCTCGAGTATTCGGATATTATGACAGAAAACAATCTGGTGAAAGAACTTACAGAGTATTTGAAATAACAGCAGGCAGGTGAACACCTGCCTATTATTTTTCAAAAAAGCCTTTTACTACTGCCTGGCGGTTTCGCACCATTATCTGCCCTTTTGCAATAACAGTATGAATATTTAGCTCACTATCAAGAAGCACTATATCCGCATCAGAGTTCTCTTTGATTGTACCCTTCCTGGGATATAGCTTCAGTGCTTTTGCCGGATTCTGGGTAATTAAGCTCAAGCCTTGGGCTAAGGTCACTATACCATCCTTTATTGCACTTTTTATATCGTTGAACAAAGCTGCAGCACGGCCGACATCGATGCTTATGAGGTTTTCATTCTCATCAAATACGGGCATGCTTCCGTTGGCATCAGAGCTGGCACATACATGATCCAAAGGTATACCATGCTCAATATAAAGCTTCAATGTATCTCCTATGCTCATACATTCCGGCTTCTCTTCGGTCTTATAAAAATCAGAGGTTAAGTCTACGAAACCGTCAAGCTTTATAAATTCAATGCTTTGCTCAGCTAGATGCCTGATTCTGTTTATATGTGTTGGCATGAACTGTTTAGCCGGAATTCCAGTAGTCTTTAAAATATCCATAAGTAATTTTATACCGTCGGGATATTCTCCCAAATGGATATGAACAATACCTGCCTTATTAGAAAGTAATCCCCCTACCCTTGTATGGGCTGCAAGCATTTTGAGATCATCCAGGCTGGGCTGGGAGGAGCGGTGGTCTGAAATTGCCACTTCACCAACTCCTATAACCTTATCAATCAGAATAAGATCAGATTGCACTGAGCCGGTCAGGGTTTTAAAGGGCAACGTATAACTACCGCAATATATATAAGTGGTTATGCCTTCATCTTCAAGTGCCTTTGCTTTTGAAAGCAGCGCTTCCAGGCTTCTGGTGACTCCATCAGTGCCAAGGAGGCCTACAACAGTAGTAATACCTGCAGTAGTCAGGTCAGTTAACCTTATGTCAGGGGTTCTGGTCGCGGGTCCGCCTTCACCACCGCCTCCTGATATGTGCACATGCTGGTCAATAAAGCCCGGCACAGCTTTGAAGCCGCTTCCATCGACAGTTTCAAGCTCAAAGTCAGCAGGAAAACCTATAGAATCTGCAATCTTGATGATTTTATCATTGCAGGTAAGAATATCCCTTTTACCCTCATAGTAAGGCGTATAAACATCAACATTCTTAATTAACTTGAACATGCTCCACCTCTTTGACAGTTAATACATGCTATTCCTCGTTTTTTAATATTTTTCCCTCCTGCATCCAATCCCAGTATCTCTTTGGTATCTTGGACGCAGCAAGCCGCATGTTTTTTCGGGGTTCAATATACTGCGACTTATAATATTCTTCCCAGACAGAGTCATAAATATCTTCTGCTATGAATTTTTCATAATCTGATTTTTTTACATCGAAAATCAGGCCGTTTTCTATTGCTCTTGAGCAAGAGTCCGTAATAATAACAATTCTGTGGTTAGGGTATCTGCATTGGAACTCCTTCAGTATCAAATCGACAGTATCGTGATAGAGAAGAGGCCTGGCAACCAGGCACTTTTCGCCTGCGGGTTTGAACCTTATGAAACCCATCATCCTATAGACCTCATGGTTAACATCATTGTACAGTGATCTGAGCTTCTTGCTGTGAAGGGATGTCCCTTGAAGGCAGTAGTCAATGCCCTTTGTGAAAGCATCTTCAACTGCTTTGAATATAATCGCGTGTTTGTTTTCGGAGCTATGCTTCAGTGCTTTGTGGATAAAATGCATCAATTCATTGCCTTTGTGGGTATGAAGCCAGTCAATATTCCTGCAGGTGTTTTTCCTGTACTGCTCAGCCAACTCCTCAAGATCATAATTGTCGGCATTTATTACAGCTGCACCGCTGAAAAGCATGAGATTGCTGCTGCCTTCGGAAATAACCGCATCACCTGTGAGCTTTGACAGCATGAAAGCTTTAATTATTGATTGAGGGTTATCTGAAAACATTATCATAAACTTATCTCCTTAAACATATTTAGCTGCTCAAATTCATATTGCGGGGGTGCCAGAAGCCACCTGCTGCTGTCGTAGCTCTTGCCGGAAATGGTAATGAACCTTTGACAGCGTTTCAGACTTATACCCATGTTTTTAAGCTCTGTGGGGCTTTTGATGCGGTATTGCCTTCGGACTTCCAGTATCTTGCGTGCTGATTTGGGACCTATTCCCGGCACTTTGAGAAGCTGTGCAAAGGAAGCCCTGTTTACCTCCACCGGGAACAACTGCGGGTTCCTGACTGCATACATGAGCTTGGGGTCCAAGTCAAGGTCAAGGTTCCCTTTTCCATCGAAATAAAAGTCCTTAAATTCAAAGTCATAAAACCTCATTAAGAAATCTGACTGGTAAAGCCTGCTCTCCCTCAACCTTGGTGCGGGGGCGACGTTTTCCAGCGGAGTATCGTGCACAGGATTGAAAGCACTGAAGTAAGCCCTTTTCAGACTGTATGAAGAATAGAGCTCATTTACAGCCGTCAAAATTTCCTTATCATTTTCCTGGGCTGCCCCTACAATGAACTGTGTTGTGTGTGTTGTGCCGGGGGTTTGTTCCACAATACGGGCAATGTTTTCTATAGGAAGAAGCAGGTCTTTTTGATAGTCCTTACTGTTGCTTAACATTTTAAGCCTTTCACTGTTGGGGGCTTCAAGGTTAAGGGATAATCTGTCCGCAAGCCTGGCAGCTTGAGCAATATATTGCGTAGATGCGCCTGGCAGCATTTTAAGGTGTATGTATCCCCCGAATTTATACTTTGATCTTAGTATCTCAACAGTCTTTAACATTTCCTCCAGGGAGTTCGAGGTGCCGTGTCTTACGCCGGAGCTTAAGAAAAGCCCTTCTACATAATTTCTCTCATACATATCCATAAAAAGCCCGGATAGCTCCTCAGGTGTAAAGGCAGTCCTCGGCACATCCCTTTGTGCCCTGTTCGGGCAGTAGCTGCAGTCCTTTTCACATTCATTAGTCATCAGCACCTTGAAAAGTGATACGCATCTTCCGTCCGGAGTAAAGGAGTGGCATATTCCTGACGGAAGAGTATTGCCAATGGCTGACTTTGGTATTTTGTGCCCTGTGGAGGCACTGGAGGAACAAATGTCGTATTTGGCTGCTTCACCTAATATTGTAAGCTTTTTTATGTCCATAGCTTCATCTCCAAGAATTGGTTTTATGTACAAATTATAGCATACTTATATGCAAAATGCAAACATATGTTCGCGTATTATTATATCCAAATAATTTTGCTATTATTGCGGATATGGCTGTAAAAAAATATTATATATGTAAATATGATGCATGGAAGGATAATTCTGATATGTGTAGAATAGATTAGTATATTATAGAGACATATAATTTCATAATAATTGAATATAGTCTGTTAAAGGAGGGTAGCGGCTGATAATCAAAAATATATAGGAGGTTGGGTTAACAAAATGAAGAGGAATTTTTTGAGAATGACAGCTGTTGCATTGGCTATGATTATGGTATTGTCTGTCAGCTTCGTATATGCAGAGGACACCGGAATCCCAAAGAGAAGCGACATCGCAGACCAATACAAGTGGAAGCTCGAACATATTTATAAGACAAACGCTGATTGGGAAAAAGACTATGCCGTAGTGCAGAAGGAACTTCTTCCGAAAATATCACAATACAAAGGCAAGCTCAACAATACTGATGCAGTTCTCGAATGCCTGAAGCTCAGCGATCAGATTGGTACAGTAGTAGACAGACTCTATGTATATGCTTACATGAGTTCGGACCAGAACAACGCTGATAATGCTGCTTCCGAGCTGGCTTCAAGAGCGGAATCCCTGAATACTGCATCGGCTGAAGCACAGTCCTTCATGGTTCCTGAGCTTATGAAACTGTCGGAAGTGACTTTGAAGGATTCATACATAAACAATCCTGTATTTAAGGATTACAAATATTACTTTACAAAGCTTCTGAACCAGAAAGCACATATTCTTACAGATGCTGAAGAGAGAATATTAGCAATGACAGGTGATATGGCAGCATCACCTGAAGATATTTATGGAAATCTTACAACTGCTGACATAGAAATACCCGTAATGAAGGACAAGGATGGAAACGAGTTCAAGCTTACAAGAGGAAAGTTCTCTGCTTTGCTTAACGATCCGGACAGGACTGTAAGAAAAGAAGCTTTTGAAAAACACTTTGCTACTTATGACAAGATTAAGAATTCATTAGCGGCAACCTTAAGCGCGGAAGTAAACAAGAACGTATTTAACGCAAAGGCAAGAAAATATAATTCTGCTCTTGAAGCTGCAGTTACCGGCAATAACAATATTCCGGTAGCTGTATATGATAATCTTGTAAAATCAGTTAACAACAACCTTAGCTATCTGCACAAGTACGTTTCATTGAGGAAGAAAGTCATGAACGTTGACAAGATCCACTATTATGATATGTATACACCACTGGTAGATAATTATGAGTTTACAGTAAAGTATGATGACGCAAAGAAGATGGTCAAAGAAGGCCTGAAGCCTATGGGCGCAGAGTATGGGAAGCTTGTGGATACAGCCTATGGCAGCGGCTGGATAGATGTATATGAAACAGAGAACAAGACAACTGGCGGTTATTCATGGGGTTCTTATGATACACACCCATATATACTTTTGAACTATAACGACACAGTTGATGAGATGTTTACAGTAGCCCATGAGTTGGGTCATGCAATGCATTTCAATTATACAAACTCTAACCAGAAATACAGGAATTCCAACTATCCGACTTTCCTGGCCGAGGTAGCATCAACGACAAATGAATTCCTGATGCAGGACTACATGATGAAGAATGCAAAAAACAACCAGGAAAAGCTATACCTTATAAACAACATGGTGGAAAACATAAGAGGAAGCATATATACTCAGATAATGTATGCTGAATTTGAAAAGGTAATACATGAGAAGGTAGAATCAGGTGAAGCTCTTTCTGCAGACTCCATGAACGAAATCTGGGGCAATCTCATGCAGAAATACTATGGGGCGGATTTTGAGGTAGACCCTCTTGTCAAGCTCTGGTGGTCCAGAATACCGCACTTCTACATGAACTTCTATGTATACAACTATGCAACAGGCATTGCTGCCGCATATCCTTTGAGCCAGGGGATATTGAAAGGTGAAAAAGATGCAGTTGACAAGTATATGACTTTCCTGAAGGCCGGAGATTCCAACTATCCGGTAGAAATACTGAAGGCAGCAGGAGTTGATATGACTTCGGAAGAACCGGTTGATGATCTCTTAAAGCTCTTCAACCAGCTGGTTGATGAAATGGAAAAGATACTCCGTGAAGAAGGAAAGATAAAGTAGTATAAGAAACTTAAAGGGCAGATTCAAGTCATCTGCCCTTTATTTTACTGTTCAATTCCTCCAATATGGCTTTATGCTCCTTGCTGCCGAAATTCTTTCTTGAGTCCTCAAGGCTGAACTCCATTGTATCTGAAAGCTTGTGCTTAAGCTTTACCTTTATAATCCGAAGTACTGATTCATTGAGCCTTTCCTCCGGTATCCTTCCGTCCCTGCATGCATCTGTCAGTGCTTTCAATACTCTGTCCTGGATTTCTTTGGTATGGCCTATTACAAAAATATCAAGGCCTGCATTGAAGGAGGTCAGGACAGATTCCTCCAGAGTAGCTTTTCCGCTCATATATCCGTACATTTCTATCTCATCCGATATGGAAATGCCTTGAAAACCCATTTCCTTCCTGAGTATATCCGTGAGAAAATAGCCGGACATCGTAGCCGGCAGGCCTGAAGGGTCCAGCTTGGGAAAGGCAAGATGCCCAACCATTACAGCATCCAGGCCTGCATCTACAGCAGTTTTGAAAGGTACCAGCTCCCTGCTTTGCAGTGTGGATTTGTCAATATTTATAACCGGCAGCTTGCCATGAGAATCAACATTGGTGCTTCCATGACCGGGGAAATGCTTTGGCGCAGCTATTACACCAGTTGACTGCAGTCCTTTTATAAAGGAAGCCCCATGGAGCGAAACTATGTCTGCAGTGCTGCCGTAGGATCGTTTTATTAGCAGCTTGTTTTCGCTGCCGGTTACAATATCAAGAACCGGTGCGAAGTTGAGGTTTATGCCTGAAGCCCGGAGCTCCTGACCGATGACCTCACCTGTCTTGTATGTGAGCTTCGGGTCTCCTGCTTTGCCTACCTGTTTGGCGTCGGGGAAATGGGTCCCTCCCTTTGGAAGCCTTGTTACGGTGCCGCCTTCTTCATCCACTGAAATAAAAAGCGGTAGGGGGTTCTTCAGAGAATTCCTTTCTTTAAGGCTTTTTACAAGGTTATACTGTGAATCAAAATCCTTATAATTTCTTCTAAAAAGGATAAAACCGGAAACCTTGAATTTGTCTATGTAATCCTGTATTGTTTCTTCTTTTGTACCCTGTGGGAACCCTACTATCAGAAGCTGTCCTACCTTTTCCTCGAGGGTCATCTTTTCAAGTACTGCAGCCGCACTTTCTTCCAGTTCATCCTTTTTGTCTTCTGTTATCTCACCTTTGTCTGCAGGTGTATCAGGAATTGCTTTGTCACTGGAGGGGGGGAGGGAGGAACAATTTGTGGTTATCGAAAGGATTAGTACGGCAAGCATTATCAGAATAAGCTTCTTCAAAATAACAACCTCCGATGGTTTTATTAGTTTTATTATATCCTATTTTTCATTATCTACAGCCTTCAAGAAAATGTCAAGAAAAGCAATGGTTTGAGCTTGTATGAATTATTTTCAAAATAGATGCTTTGTACTTCTAATATTTTGAAAAAGTGGTATAATATATAATAAACCCGATGTGCACAAAAATGTACACATAAGATTGTTAGAGAGTGGGAGTAAAAATTATTTCAGGAGGTTATAGCAATGGATTCAAGGAACTACAGTCTTGCAGATTTTTTCAAGGTGCCGGATACCGATATTATGGGCAGAGCGAAGGCTTTTGGGGAATACATGAGTGATGTAGAAGACAGACGGCACCTTCAGTACAGAAGGGTATCATTGGACGGGTCAGGCCCGGTAATGAAGGTGAGAGACCATTATACCGGCGAGATAAGGGAAATGGTATATCTGGCATCGAATGATTACCTGAACCTGACAAAGCACCCAAAGACTATTGCTGCAGGCAGGGAAGCTCTTGAGAAATATGGCTCGGGGGCGGGCAGCGTTCCTTTATTGGGAGGGACACTGGATATACATATAGAACTGGAGAAAAAGATAGCAAAGTTCAAGGGCTGTGAGGATTCATTAGTTTATACCTCAGGCTTTGGCTCCAACTGCGGTACATTGCTTTCCATTCTGCAGGAAGATGATATTGCAATACTTGATATGTATGTTCATGCCAGTATAATTGACGGTTGTAAATCCACCAATACGAAATTTTTCAGGCACAATAACATGGATTCGCTTGAAAAGGTGCTTGCGAGAGTAAAGGATAAATATAGAACCAAGCTTATCGTAGTTGACGGTGTTTACTCAATGGATGGCGATATTGCCCCTCTTGACAGGATTGTTGAGCTGGCAAAAGCCTACGGTGCATATGTGATGGTTGATGAGGCACATGCAACCGGAGTTATCGGCGATACGGGCAGAGGTACACCGCAGCATCACAAAATAGAAGGTAAGGTGGATATTGTTGCAGGAACGCTATCAAAGGCGCTGGGCGGAGTAGGGGGCTTCATTGCGGCAAACTCCGAGCTGGTCGAGCTTCTTCGCTTCTATTCCAGGCCGTATATTTTCTCAACTGCTATGGCACCTCAGGTCGCGGGCTCGCTGCTGGCTGCTCTGGATGTAATAGAGGAAGAGCCGGAGCACAGGGAAAAGCTGTGGGATAATATAAGATATTTTAAGTCCAATCTTACTTCTATGGGCTTCGATTTGGGTAATTCAGAAACTGCAATTTTTCCTATCATAATAGGTGATGACCTTAAGGTAAGGGAAATGTGCAGGAGGCTGCATGAATTGGATGTATATGTAAATCCGGTTATGTATCCTGCAGTTCCCAAGAGGCTTTCCAGAATAAGAATGAGCCTCATGTCTGCCCATACAAGGGAACAGCTGGATAAGGCTTTGGAAGCGTTGGAAACTGTAGGCAAAGAATACCAGGTCATATAAAATTTCTTATATGAGGGGGAAGAAAAGTGAAGGGTATAGTATTTGACGGGGATGTAAAAAAATATGCAGGAACTCTGATGCTCGGAAAGATCAATAAAAAGCTCAGCTATGGGGGTATCACCTGTACCGGTTATAAAGAAAACCTTAAGGAACCGGAACTCCTGGGAGAGGATTGGGTAAAAATCAGAACAAGCTACGGTGGAATCTGCGGCAGTGATCTGAATCTGGTATATCTGCATGACAGTCCTTCAGTGTCGCCCTTTGCATCCTTTCCTTTTGTAATCGGGCATGAGAATATGGGTGTGATAGCGGAAAAGGGAAGCAAGGTTCACAGTTTTGAGATAGGAGACAGGGTAGTAGCAGATCCGATCCTTTCCTGCAGGGTCAGAGGCATAGAAGAGGAATGCGAGAGCTGCAGGAGCGGAAATGCAGCCTTATGCAGCAACTTTACGAGAGGAAAGCTTTCACCGGGCATGTCAATAGGTTCCTGCAAGGATACGGGCGGAAGCTGGGGCGAATATTATATAGCTCATGAGTCGCAGCTCATAAAGCTTGATGAAAATACCAGGAGTGAGGATGCTGTGCTGGTAGATGCAGTAGCATCAGCACTGCATCCTGTTGCAAGGAATTTTCCTGATGATAACGAAAAGGTATTGGTATTGGGAAGCGGAATTATCGGCCTAATGGTAGTGGCCTGCCTTAGAGCCTTAGGCTCCAAATGCAGCATTACAATGCTTGCAAGGCACAAATTCCAGGGAGACCTGGCAGAGCAATATGGCGCCGATAATGTAGTTTACACCAGAGACAATGATTATTTTTCAACCTTTGCAAATATAACGGGGGGAACACTTTACAAGCCTATTATAGGTAAGAGGGTTATGACAGGAGGCTTTGACAAAGTTTTTGAATGTGTCGGCTCCGACTTAAGCATTGACGAAGCCTTAAGGTTCACAAAGCAGGGAGGGACTATGGTTCTTATAGGACTGGCATCAGCGCCGAAGGGTGTTGATTGGACTCCCATATGGCTCAAAGAAGTCAAGCTGCACGGGGCCTACTGGTGCAGCACTGAGAGCATAGCAGGAAAGACCGCTTCCACCTACAGGCACACCCTTGATCTGATAGAAAGCGGCAGGCTTGATACCAAGCCGCTGGTCACCCATGTTTTTGGCATAAAGGATTACAAGCAGGCTCTGGAGGTTGCTTCAAACAAAGGCAAATACAAAAGTATAAAGATTCTTTTCGGGTTCTAGAATAAATGATAGGAAGCAGCATTAACTAATGCTGCTTCCTATCATTTATTCTGAAATATTTATTTCTTTCCATCAAAGTGCAAACTGAGTCGTAACATTTTAACAGCTTGGGCTTCAGCTCACTGATTCTTAAACTTATAAGCTTTGAACCTTTGAGGGTGGAGCTTATCAGCTTTTCCTTGCCCGAATACAATAAGCTGATACCTTTTGAAGCAAGTTTGATATCCTTTAGATTTATAATTTTCGTTTTGACATTTATTATGCTTCCTGCAAAAAATTCCTTATCTGCAAGCCTCCTGAGCTTTGCTTTGATGAACTGGGATATTTCCATCTCATCATTGTCCGTATATGGAATATTGTTTATGTGTTTATAAATATTGATAATATTATTCCTGTATTTCTTTGAGGTATTTTCAATACCTGTTGTGTTTGCCGCAAGATTTCTGACTATTGCCGCCATTGTTTTCTGCTCGTAAGGTATTTCAAAGGTGCTGCAGTTAAGATCCACAGCAGGTATGAGCTTTTTATTCGGCAGTTTGATGAAAAGCAGCTTTTCTTCTATACTTCCGATGTCAACAGTGTCTTTTATGGTTTTATTATATATCAGCGATACGGTTTTCTGTGTGTCAATACCCGCAGATATCATCTTTAGAAGAAGCTTTTTTGTCGTCTTTATCTTTGTTGGCATAAAGTCATGCACTATGAAAACCTTGCTGGCTGTCTTGTATATATATGGAGTATTTATTACAGAGGTTTCATCAGCATTTACAATAATGTAATCGTACAGCTCGCTTAGCTTTCTTAATATTTCACAGAAATAAATGACTTCAGGCCCTTTTTTGTCATATTCATAATCGTATACGTAAAGATCCACAAGGCCGTCAGTGTAAATGTTTACAGACCTGTAGAAATCCCTTGATATCGAAAAATCCTTTAAATTGCCGGTATTTAGGAAGTTATGCTTCGGAAAATAATTGATAAGCTTATTTTTCCTGGTAATGTCAATGAGTGCAAGCTTTTGATTATTTTGCTTGAAGACCTCGCTTAATGATGCAATTAATGAAGTCTTTCCAGTATTACCGGGGCCTACGAAATATATTATGTTCTCCCCCCGCTGAACGGGTTCTGCCGGGCTGTCATCTATGAACTGGAGAGTTATGAATTTATGCTTCTCCAGTTTTTCCAGAAATGCGACATGTTTCGGAACACTGCTGCCGGACATGCTTTTGTCCAGGATAAATACCACCCTGATCGGAATATCCTGGGGAATAAGAAAATTGAACAAGTCATATATAATTTCGTTTACCGATTCATCTGAATAATTTATTATAATATCATAATGTTTAGCAGAATCTACCTTGCAAATATCCTCTTTTTTTGTGCAATTGCAGAAGGATGTATTTTCTTCGACATGGTCTGAGGCATAGTTCAAAAGATATGAATAAGAGGATGAACCTGTAGATATAATGCAACGGTGCATTTTGGAGGCACTTTTATTACTTGCGTTTTCCAACTTATACCCTCCTTTGAAAAGCTACATACATCTTGAAATTATCACATAATGGTTGATATTTCAACAAATTGGGACAAATTGGGACTATAGTCCTATATGATACTGGGAAGATATGGAGTATCGTATATTATAGA